>JAQXXN010000114.1 GCA_029226085.1 Thermoflexaceae bacterium | reverse complement strand
GGTGTACAGTCGGTGAAAGAGCCGTTTTCCGGAGCAGGTTACGAAGAACTTGCGGACAATTTGGACAGGGCGCTGTCCTATAATAAAGAATGCAAAACGGTGTTGATGTGTCTGGATTATAACGGCTTAAACAGGGAACATGACTGGAAGCAGTATGAGGATTATCCCGAATATTTATATGATTCCAACCCCTTTAATGATACGTCCTATGTGCTGAATAAGGACATTTTGTATAAAGGCTGTTTTAATAATCTGTATGCCACCCTTGTGGGAGAACCCGGTACCACTTTTGATGAATATGCATCCTGGGGCTCTGCTTACGGTTTTAAAAAGATTATGGAAAGCTATGACAGGAAAGAAGAAAAAGAGGAAATGGCAGCAGGTCTGACAGAGGAAGAAAGGGAGAGGGTACAGAAGAATATTGCACTGAATATTCTGCCGGTGGTAGAAAAATATCCGGATACGACCTTTTATCTGTTCTATTCTCCTTATAGTATCCTTTACTGGGATTCTCTGGAACGGGAAGGTACGATGAAAGCACAGCTGGAAGCAGAAGAAATGGTTACGGATATGCTTCTTGGCTATGAAAATGTGCATCTGTTCAGCTTTTTTGAAAATACGGAACTGATTACAAACCTTGACAATTACCGGGATAAGGAACACTATATTAGTGATATCAATTCTTATATTCTGGAGCAGATGAGTCAGGGAAATTATGTAATTACAAAAGAAAATCAGGAAGAGCATATGGAATTTATGCGGCAGTTTTATCTGAGTTTTGATTATGATACTTTTTTTAAGGAGCAGAGTGATCTCAATGAATAAGGAAAAGAACAGGAAATATTTCTTTTATATTGCGGTTGGAATTGCTTTTTTGGCAATTCTTGTTTTGAATTTTCTCACACCTACCATGTCGGATGATTATTTTTATGCAACAGTAACGAGAAAGGCAGGAAACCTGTGGGGAATTCTGGTCAGTGAGTATGAGCATTACATGGAACATACAGGAAGAAATGTGGCACATTTTATTCTGAAATGCTTTTTAAGCGGGGACAAATGGATTTTTAATATATGTAACAGCTTAAACTTCGTAGGGCTTTCGCTGTTGATTTATTATAATGTGGAGAAGAAAAAAAGCTATGATGTTTTCGTATATATTCTGATTAATATGTTCCTTTGGTTATTCAGTATCAGCTTTGGTGAAACCATTTTATGGGAAACAGGCTCCTGCAATTATCTGTGGGGAATGACCAATATTTTGGGAGCGGTGACTCTGTTTAAATTTGCAGTAAGCAGAATGGATAAAATAAAGCATACGGTTCTTTGGGGAATCCTGCTGTTTTTTGCCGGTGTTATCGGCGGCTGGTGCAACGAAAATACATCCGGCGGCGGAATTTTGCTGTTATTGCTTTGGATTGGAAGTATGCTTTATCAAAAGAAAAAGTTAAAACCTTGGCTTTATGCAGGACCGATTGGAATGGTGACTGGATTTTGTATTATGTTTTCCTCGCCGGGAAACTGGTCAAGATCTGCTTTGGCAGAAGATAATTATGGTGGACTGGTAAAATATATTGCGAGAGCTTACAAAATTACACTTGCTGTAAAAGAGAATTTATTTGTTCTTTTATTGATTTTACTTGTATTGGTTATTATTGCAAAATCACAGAAAAAGACATGGAAGGAATTGGAAGGCGTACTGCTTTATTTTGTTGTGGCTATGGCAACCTGTTATGCTCTTGTTCTGGTGCCTACACCGGTAGCCCGTGCGTATTTCGGAGCAGCAGTTTTTTTAATGCTTGCCTGTGTGCAGTGCTTTGTTCTGATTTCGGAGCAGGAAACGATAATCCGGGCATTGAAGCAGAGCTTTGTTTACGGAATGCTTTTGTATATGGTGTTTGCCTATGTGGACGGCGTAGTGAATACGGCAAGAATTTATCGGGATTATGTAAAGCGGGATGCCTATATCAGGGAACAGAAAGCAGCAGGAGAGACAGATATTACGGTTCCTTTGATTCAGGAAGGATTTGAAACGAAGTATAGCTTTGGATATGATACGGACTTGGACGAGGATCCCAATTATTGGGTGAATGTCATGGCAGCCGGCTATTACGGGATGGCCTCTATTTCGGGAGTGCCCATGGAGGAATGGACCTTATACTAAACGGTAATTAACGAAAAATGGCACAGTAACATGGTATATGCAAAAGAAAGAGGCAAAAAAAGGATGACAAAGGCAAAGCAGAATATAAAGAGAATAGGAAATGCGGCTTTTTATGCAGGACTGATTCTGGAAATGCTGTTTGTGGTGTTGGATAAAAGTGATTATATTATTCCTTATGAAACGTGGCTTTTTCGGTTTACGTTTTTGCTGTTTGGAGTGAAAATCCTGTGCACCGGATATACCCGGAAGCAATGGGGCGTTATA
>JAQXXN010000113.1 GCA_029226085.1 Thermoflexaceae bacterium | reverse complement strand
CATCCATGCCAGCCGGGTTCTTTCCACCAGCCTGTGCCATGTTTGGACGGCCGCCGCCGCCACCGCCGACTAATGCAGCTGCTTCCTTAATGATGTTACCTGCATGTGCGCCCTTTGCCAAAGCACCATCTGTTGCCATTGCAATCAGGTTCACCTTGTCCGTTCCCTGGCTGGATGCCAGAACAATGACTGCCTCACCAAGCTTTTCCTTGAACTGGTCTCCCAGATTTCTTAAGCTGTTCATGTCCACATCTGTCATCTTTGCAGCAAGGAACTTGATGCCATTAATATCCTTTGCTCCGGATAATACATCGCCTGCGGCGTTATTTGCAAGCTTTGCCTTAAGCTTCTCATTTTCTGATGCAAGTGCCTTAATTTCTGCCTGCATGCTTTCTATCTTCTTTACAAGACCAGCTGCATCAGACTTTGCTGCCTTTGCTGCCGCATGAAGTTCATTTTCCATGTCCTTATAGTAACTTAAGACACCATCGCCTGTTAATGCTTCAATTCTTCTTACACCTGCCGCAATACCTGCTTCGGATACAATCTTAAACAATGTAATCGCACCAGTATTGGCAACATGAGTACCACCACATAATTCCTTTGAGAAATCGCCCATGGATACCACACGTACCTTTTCGCCATACTTCTCACCAAAAAGCGCCATTGCTCCGGACTTCTTTGCATCTTCAATATCCATGATATCCGTTACAACAGGAACTGCCGCCGCAATCTCCTCATTAACGATTGCTTCTACCCTTGCGATTTCCTCGCTGGTCATGCTCTGGAAATGGGTAAAGTCAAAACGCAGTCTGTTCGGTGTTACCAGAGACCCCTGCTGTTCTACGTGAGTTCCAAGTACCATACGCAGCGCTTTCTGAAGAAGATGGGTTGCACTATGGTTCTTACAGGTATCTGCCCTGCCCTTGTCACACACCTTAAGGGTCACGGTATCACCAACCTTAATCATGCCCTTTGTCATGACACCAACATGTCCAATCTTGCCGCCCTTAAGCTTAATGGTAGTCTCTACCTTAAATTCGCCCTCTGCCGTCACAATCACACCGGTGTCACCTTCCTGGCCACCCATGGTAGCATAGAAAGGCGTTTCATCTACGATAATCGTACCCTTCTCACCTTCTGATAACGCATCTGCCAGTTCTTCCTCTGTTGTAAGAACCGTTACCTTAGAAGAATATTCTAACTTATCATAACCAACAAACTTTGATGTAACTGCCGCATCAATCTCATCATAAACCGTTGCGTCAGCACCCATGTAATTGGTGGTCTTACGAGCCTCACGTGCCTTTTTACGCTGTTCATCCATGCAGGCCTTAAATCCGGCTTCATCGATGCTCATTCCCTTTTCTTCCAGGATTTCCAGCGTCAAATCCATTGGGAAACCATACGTATCGTAAAGCTTAAATGCATTATCACCGGAAAGAACTGTTTCGCCCTTTGCAGCCATTTCTTCTTCCAGTTCGGCAAGAATGCTTAATCCCTGGTCAATAGTCTTATTAAACTTCTCTTCTTCCTTATTCAGGACTTCAAAGATAAATTCCTTCTTTTCATCCAGTTCCGGATAGCCGTCCTTGGATACTTCAATTACGGTATTACTTAACTTTGCAAGGAACATTCCGTCAATGCCAAGTAATCTTCCGTGTCTTGCCGCACGTCTTAACAGTCTTCTTAAGACATAGCCACGTCCTTCATTGGATGGCATAATACCATCGGAAATCATGAACGTTACGGAACGAATATGGTCTGTAATGAGACGGATGGACACATCCTTCTTCTCGTCCGTCTTATAGGTTGCGCCGGAAAGCTCACAGACTTTGTTGCGCAATGCAACAAGAGTATCCACATCAAAAATGGAATCTACATCCTGTACTACAACTGCAAGTCTTTCAAGTCCCATTCCGGTATCGATGTTCTTCTGAACCAGTTCGGTATAATTGCCGTTACCGTCATTTTCAAACTGGGTAAATACGTTGTTCCACACTTCCATGTAGCGGTCACAGTCACAGCCTACGGTACAGCCTGGTTTTCCACAGCCGTACTTCTCGCCTCTGTCATAATAAATCTCAGAGCACGGACCACAAGGGCCTGCACCATGCTCCCAGAAATTATCTTCCTTTCCAAAACGGAAAATCCGCTCTGCCGGAATTCCAACCTTCTTATTCCAGATTTCAAAAGCTTCATCATCATCCTGATAAATACTTGGATAGAGTCTGTCGGCATCCAGTCCCACAACCTCTGTTAAAAACTCCCAGGACCAGGCAATGGCTTCATTCTTAAAATAATCTCCAAAAGAGAAATTACCCAGCATTTCAAAAAACGTACCATGTCTTGCGGTTTTGCCTACATTTTCAATGTCACCGGTACGAATACACTTCTGACAGGTAGTAACCCTTCTTCTTGGTGGAATCTCCTGTCCCGTAAAATATGGCTTTAATGGTGCCATTCCGGAATTAATTAATAATAAGCTCTTGTCATTGTGCGGAACAAGAGAAAAACTCTTCATTTTTAAATGACCCTTGCTTTCAAAGAACTCCAGATACATTCTTCTCAGATCATTTACACCATAGTACTTCACGTCTAAATCCTCCTGATTATGCTTCTTTCTCATTTGCAGATTTTTTGGCATTCGATGCATCTCTTAATTTCTTGCCGACAAACACGCCGCCGACCATGCATGCACCAAGAATGATAAATCTAACTGCTTCAAAAACAATATCACTTACTAACGCATTCAATAATACCATAAATCTACCTCCAAACCTATTTAACTAATTAATATTACCATAAAACTCTAAAAATCACAAGAGCTAACATCATCCAGCAGATGATCCCCGTCTGCCGCCGTTGTTGCAAGGGTATCACAACGCTCATTATATTCATGCCCGTCATGTCCCTTCACCCATATCCAGGTAATATGATGTGGCTCTGCTGCTTTAAGAAGCCTTTTCCATAAATCTACGTTTTTTACCGGCTCGTTTTTACCACGTTTCCAGCCTTTTTTAATCCAGCTGTCAAGCCAGCCCTCGTTAAATGCCTTAATCAGATATTGGGAATCCGAATAAAGTTCCACATCACAGGGTTTTGTCAGTGCTTCCAGACCAACAATTGCCGCCATGAGTTCCATCCGGTTATTGGTTGTTTTCTTGTAACCGCAGGAAAATTCCCGTTCATGCACCATTCCGTCCGGTGCAATATATTTTAAAATCGTCCCATATCCTCCCGGTCCGTCCGGATTGCCCCTTGCAGAGCCATCCGTGTAAATATACACTTTCATGTTTCCATCCTCCACACATTATTCTTTTCAAACTCTTCCGTCATGCGCACCGCATCCGCAATCAGCTTTTTGTCATAGCCGGTCTGTGCCAGAAGCTTTATGGCATTTCTTGTGACAGCAGGACCATCCTTTAAAATATAGTTATACTGCACATCATTATTTTCAAAGCTCTCATCAAAATGATGATTTTCATAATATCCGTCCAGAAGCCATGTCAGTTCAATATCATGTGTTGCCGCAAAGCAAAGAGTCCTGCCTTCCGTGGCAAAGCTTTTTAATATCTGGGTGGATGCGGCAATCCGTTCAACGGTATTGGTTCCCCTTAATACCTCATCCAGAAAACACAATACTTTATGGCCGGACTGTTCTGCCATGTCAAGAATTCTTTTTAGCGCCTTAATTTCCACCATATAATAACTGTCGCCATTTACCAGGTCATCCCGGTGTGATATGGATGATACAATCTGATAATAATCTCCCTCGTACTTCCTTGCGGTGCCGGTTGCAATGGTCTGGGAAAGCAGCGCATTCACCGCAATGGAACGCAGAAAAGTGGATTTTCCGGAAGCATTGGAACCGGTCAACAGAATGCACCGTCCGGTATTCAGGGAATTGGCAACCGGATGATCCAAAAGCGGATGATACACATCAACCACATGATAAGAATTTCCTTTTTTAAGGTCTGGAACACACCATAACAATAGCTTATTCCGAAAGGCGGCAACTGCGATACAGCTTTCTAAGAATCCAAGGGTTTCATACATTTCAAGAATCCGGGAGGAATTTTCCTTAATCTCTTTTACCAGCTGGTTAAAACGAATTAAATCCGCATGAAAAATAATCCGGATATAATCCAGTACGATTTCAAAAAGAGAGCCGGAATACGAGCCACCCGTTGTAATTAGGAAGAAACGCTTCGTTATTTTTGTGGTGTGTTTCAGATTTTCTTCCATTTTTTCCTGATACTCCTGTATGAAAGAAATTCTCATCTTACAGATTTTACCGGCGGAATCAATCATTCTTACAATACATTTGGCACATTCCAGATAATTTTCTATTATTGCTTTTTCCTTAAAATAGCTTATGACAACCGTTCCTATGGCACAAACAAACAACACAATGCCAAAATCTGCCCGGAAAAATATCATTACAAAAACAGAAGCAATCAGCCATAACTGCATCAGATAATGCACAAGATTGGATTTCTCCGAAAATTTCATAATCTCATGAATATAATCGTATACGCTTGCCCTTCCCGCATATCCCATGGCAGAAAACTGTTCCTGCATTTTTATGCGCCAGTCTTCATTTTGGGTAAATTCCCGGGAAAGACGGTCGATTTCCTTAAGTCTTTCCTCCTTATCACAAGGATTATGAAGCATGTAATACAGATATTCCCGTCCAATGGAAGAATTAGTGTTATTCATCTGCATGTAAATGTCATCCATATTAAGGTCATCCCAGGTATCAGCATCAATATGCAGTTCATTTTCCCCGGATGTCATTTCATCAAAAATTCTGATGTTCTGGTAAACATTATAGTCAAGTTCCCGTTCCAATGGCTTTTCAAATTCATCAAGAAGCTGTTTTCGTTTTTTTCTATTCATTTCCCACTGTGACTGAATGCTTGTAAAAATCAGCACAATAAGTACTATTGCAATAAAAATTAATGTTTGCACAAGTTCCTCCCCATTTCAATCCTTCATATTTTCCTTTATAATCGAAAAAAGGTGTCCCAAACGAACACCTTCTCTTTTGTTTATTTATTTCCCCAGATAATAATACAATTATTGGTTGCCGTAAGCGGCTCTTCTGCGATTACGGAAGAACCCGGTATCTTTTTCAGAAGTTCCTCCAGTGTGTATCCGTCCAGCACGTCACAGGACAGAGAATTCCATGTCATGTAGCCTGCCTTGGATTTTAAAATAACTTTATTCAGATAAATGTCCTGAACATCACGAATTAATTCTGAAAATGCGTAATTACTGATTACAAAATCATACTCGTCATCCACGTCAATATTGGTGCCATCCACAAAACGAATCTTATCCGTACTGCCAAACTTTGAAAGATATCTCTTTGCCAGTCCCAGCACTTCCGGAAGATCAAATAAGGAATAGCTTTCAATTCCGGAAAGATAGCTTGTCAGCACCCTGCACTCGCCGGCATATCCGATGCCGATTTCAGCCACCTTCTTTATGGCATCCGTGTCAAATAACGTCAGGATATCCTGTAATACCTTGGCATAACGAAGAGTTGTAGGTGAAAGCACCAATGTACGGCTGTTAATTTCATAAGGAAATACACGCGGATTACCATACAAATCATTCTTTCGGAAATTATCCCAGTCGGCATCCGTAAACTTTACCTTGTCATTCCGGTTGATTACATCCAGATACTCCTGCCCCTGATACTGTGGCACATGCTCTAATACACGATTATAAATGAAGTTTCTGCGGAAATCCTTGAAAAACTTCTCATCTTCGGAAGCGGCGTGGCACAATGCAGGATAGGCATTATCATCCGACATGCTTGTCTTGCGTCCCTTAGACACCATGTATTTGTTTAATTTATTGTAATTATAGCGGTAACTGATCTTGTCCGTATAACGAATATATAAATCTTTTACTTTTCTTAAAACCTTCTTCATGATGAACCTCTCTTTATATTGGATTGTCACATAAAGTATATTATATCGTTTCTTGGTGAATTTGTAAACAAGCCATTCAAAAATTATTCCGAAAGTTTTTTATGCGTTATTTCACATTGAATTTTCTTTTGAGTCCTCCAGAAAAAAGGATTCCAGAGAAGACAAGATTTTGTAACTTTTCTGCTCCATCTCACTGTCAGGCACATTCCTGTCCGGTACCATGATAACCTTACATCCTGCCGCATATGCAGAACGAACTCCGTTATAGGAATCCTCTACCGCATAGCATTCCACGGGTGAAAGCTTAAGGCCTTCTGCCGCTCTTTCATAGATTTCCGGATCCGGCTTACCGTTTAAGACGCGGTCCCCGGTAAGAATATAGTCAAAATATTCATGTATTCCTCCTTTTGTAAGAAAATCCAATGCCCGTTCCATATTGCTGGTAGTTGCCAGTGCAATACGGTAATGCTTATCCTTACAAACCCGAAGAAATTCCACAACCCCCGGTTTTAATTCTACTCCATGTTCTTCGGTATACCGGTGCATAAGTTGGATGCGAAGTTTTTTAACCGCTTCGTAATCAAAGACTTCGCCCAGTCTTTCCTTCAGTATTTTTTTTGCAATTTTGGAATCCGTACTCCGGATTGCCGCAACATCCTCTGTATTCATGAAAAATCCGGACTGTTTGGCCGCCTCGCACCAGAAACGCTCATATAATTTTTCGGTGTCAAACAGAACACCATCCATGTCAAAAATAATTCCCTTCATATCCGTATAATACCTTTCGTGACAATATGATTTCTTCGTATTCAATAGAAGAACCCTATATCTGCTCCTTTACAGGAGTTTCCATATAGGGTTCCCAAATCACATGATTAATTATTTACGGCTTAAATATTCATCAATACCCTTTGCTCCGGCTTTTCCTGCACCCATGGCAAGAATAACCGTAGCTGCTCCGGTAACGGCATCACCACCGGCATAAACGCCTTCCTTGGATGTCTTACCAAACTCTTCATCTGCAACAATACATTTCCACTTATTGACTTCCAGACCTTCGGTGGTTGAAGAAATCAGCGGATTCGGTGATGTACCAAGTGACATGATAACCGTATCCAGTTTCATTTCAAATTCAGAATCCGGAATTTCAACCGGTCTTCTTCTTCCGGATGCATCCGGTTCGCCAAGTTCCATCTTAACACACTTCATGCCCTTTACCCAGCCGTTTTCGTCAACAAGAATCTCCGTAGGATTGGTAAGCAAATCAAAGATAATGCCTTCTTCCTTTGCATGATGTACCTCTTCCACTCTTGCAGGAAGTTCTTCTTCGCTTCTGCGGTAAACGATATGTACCTCTGCGCCAAGACGTAATGCCGTTCTTGCCGCATCCATGGCAACATTACCGCCGCCCACCACGGCAACCTTCTTTCCCGGACGGATTGGTGTGTCATAATCATCCCGGAACGCCTTCATCAGATTGCTTCTGGTAAGATATTCGTTGGCCGAAAAGACTCCGTTGGCATTTTCACCCGGAATTCCCATGAACTTCGGAAGTCCGGCTCCGGAACCAATAAATACGGCATCAAAGCCTTCTTCGGAAATTAGCTGGTCAACCGTGATAGATTTTCCGATAACCACGTTGGTTTCAATGGTAACTCCAAGCTTTTTCACATTTTCAATCTCATGTTTTACAACCGTGTCTTTTGGAAGACGAAATTCCGGAATTCCGTAAACCAGTACGCCGCCTGCCTCATGAAGCGCTTCAAATATGGTGACATCATAGCCAAGCTTTGCAAGGTCGCCTGCGCAGGTAAGACCGGATGGACCGGAACCGATAACCGCAACTTTCTTTCCGTTCTTTTCCTTTGGCGCTTTCGGCTCAATGTTATTTTCTCTTGCCCAGTCGGCAACAAAACGCTCTAACTTACCAATGGATAACGGTTCGCCCTTAAAACCACGGATACATTTTCCCTCACACTGGGACTCCTGTGGACATACACGACCGCAGACTGCAGGAAGTGCAGATGATTCGCTGATGGTTTCATAGGCTGCTTCAATGTTTCCTTCCTTTACTTCACTGATAAATTTCGGAATATTGATGGAAACAGGACAGCCTTTCATACACTGTGCATTCTTACAGTTAATACAGCGTGCTGCCTCTTCCATCGCTTCTTCTTTGTTATATCCAAGACATACTTCATCAAAATTTTTATTTCTAACATCCGGTTCCTGTTCCCGGACCGGAACTTTCTTTAAAACGTCCATTATATCCTCCTATTATATGTAGAAATTCGAAATTACAGATACTGACAAACCCAAAGACACCTCGGCTTAATTACAGTTGCCACAGCCGCCGTGATGGCTATCTCCTTCCTGCAGCTTAAGCATTGCTCTTCCTTCTTCTGTCTTATACATCTGCTGTCTCTTCATTGCTTCATCAAAATTTACAAGGTGGCCGTCAAATTCCGGTCCGTCCACACAGGCAAACTTCACTTTGCCACCAACGGAAACACGGCATGCACCACACATTCCCGTACCGTCAACCATGATTGGATTCAGGCTGACAATGGTAGGAATCTCAAGTTCCTTTGTAAGAAGACAGACAAACTTCATCATAATCATCGGTCCGATTGCCACGCAGGTATCGTATTTCTTACCCTGATTATTCACAAGATCCTTGATGACATCGGTAACCATGCCTTTTCTCTCATAAGAGCCGTCATCGGTGGTAATGTAAAGATTTCCGGCAACTTTCTTCATTTCTTCCTCAAGAATTAATAAATCCTTTGTCTTGGCGCCAACAATGACATCCGCATCAATTCCATGCTCATGAAGCCACTTTACCTGAGGATATACCGGTGCAGTACCTACACCACCGGCAACAAATAACATCTTTTTCTTTTTTAATTCTTCCAAATCTTCCTTAACGAATTCAGATGCACAGCCAAGTGGTCCCGTAAAATCACGGAATGCATCGCCTGCCTTAAGCTTTGACATTTTCTCCGTGGATGCCCCCACAATCTGAAATACAATCGTGATAATACCCTTCTCCCTGTCATAATCACAGATTGTAAGCGGAATA
>JAQXXN010000112.1 GCA_029226085.1 Thermoflexaceae bacterium | reverse complement strand
GCAAAGCATAATTACAAACTGGATCAGATCCGAATATGTAACCATAAGCACCAGCCCCCTTTCTTTCGTCTGGCGGCTGACATAACGCCCCAACGGTTCCCTGGTTAAATCTATTATATTGTCAATGTGCGGATGTTCTATGTTATCCTGGTTAAGTTGCTATAATGATAGAACAGATTGAGGGATGCCATCCTTGTTTTGGGGCTCCCTGATCTGGCGCACTACCGTTCAAATTGAACGATTCTCATTTGGGCTTCGTTACGTGCTAAAGGACATTTGTCCGTGGCTATTCTTCTTTTTTCTGGTATTTAGGTATTTCTGTTAATTCATTTATGCGTTTACGTGCCTCATCTTTTCCATTATCATTTAAAGTTCGGTAGTCCTGAAGTATTACCTGTTCATCCAGTGATAGATCACGCTTCAAATCATCTTCAATATCGTCAAAAGGAATTTGAGACCAATCTGGATCAAGTTCACCGATATAGACTCCGAGAGCTGCAGCAATAATACGAAGTTTATCTATTTTAGGTTGATACTTTTCAGCTTCATATTGTCTAATTGTTATTTCTGCAATACCTGTTTCTTGAGATAATTGTTTTTGTGACATACCCTTGTCTTTTCTAAATTGCTTTATTTTTTTTCCTGTACTCATTTTTAATCACCTCATAAATAGCATATCACAAATAATCTATTTTGAACAGATGTAAAAACATCTTTTTGCATATTGACAGATGTATTGACATCGTTTATAATAACAAATATAGATGCAAAAACATCCATATCAAATAAGGAGGTGAAAACATGAAGATGAACAAAGTTAAATTTATCTGTGAACTAGCAAGACGGGATATGACCATTAATGCAGTTGCTGAAAAATCGGGTGTCACAAGAACTACTATTAGTTCAATAAAAAGTGGTAAAAGCTGTACACCTGTAACGGCAGGTCGCATTGCCAAGGCTCTTGATTTAGATGTCGCAGAACTTTTTACAGTAAACTAAAAAGTATAACCATACCTGGCCGGGCATGGGAATGCGTGGAAGCGGCTCGATGTCGAGTCAGAAAGGAGAAGCCAATGTACGAATATCTAATCATTAAAGAGAATTTCCATACAGGAGAGCGTGGAAAACGCAGCAGGACAATAATTCGGAACTATCCATTAAATGTAGGTGGATTATATACGCACCTGGGGAGTGGATATCCGGGGTGTTGGCGAGTTCTGGAAGAAAGGAGAAAATGAAGGTGAGACAGTTTATTGGAGCAAAAGAGGTAGCTGAGATTATGGGAGTCTCTGAGACGAAAGCCTACCAGATTATCAGGAAGCTGAATGCAGACCTGGCAGCACAGGGATTCATAACAATCAACGGAAAGGTGAGCCGGTTATACTTCGAAGAGAAGTGCTACGGTGTAAAGACAGCAGGTGATTAAATGACGGTTGAAAAGACAGAGATGCAAAACTATGAGTATGAACATAATTCTTTTATCTTGTATAAAGACAGCAGGATTTTTATTAATCGCTTGAGTAAATGCCAACGAGGAGAACTGTTACTTGCGATTTTTGATTACGTCTGTGATGGGATTATTCCAAATTTTGAGGATGATGCAATGCTCCAGATGTGTTTTGATATCATCAGATCGTATTTAGATTGAGATGAAAAGAAATATCGAGACAAGTGTGAAAAAAATCGGAAGATAGCCATAGAAAGAGAAGCAAATAAAAGAAAGAAGCAGAACATTGAACGTGCAAATTCGTATAAGAATAAACACGAACGTGCAAATTCGTATACGAATAACACCGATACGGATACAGATAAGGATACGGATACTGTCAGTGATACTGATACTGACAGTGATACGGATACTGAAACAGATACAGGACAGGATGACTTTGTTTCTGCTGACCGTCAGTCGGCATCGGCTGCGGCGATGAACGCCGAGCCGCCCTCCAGTGAATTGTTTTCTGTGAAGCAACTTATTTCCACGTCAAAGAGGAACAAAGTAGAGCTGACATCTGAGGGGATAGAGGTTTTTCATGAAGAAATGCAGGATTCGGGATGGATACTCTACGGTGAGCCAGTGGAAAAGAAATTCATTACAAGAGCTTTAAGAGCGTGGGCTAAATATCATCCAGAATATGCACCAGAGAAAGAAGTATTACCTAAAGAATCATCTAAAAAACCTGATGTACAACCAGAAGAGGCACCTAAAAGAAAAAAGCCAACACCGGAAGAGCTTGAAGCATGGGCACTTGAGAAGTATGAAAAACTGGAGGAGGATTGATAAAAGTGAACAGCTTGAATATAGAAATGAATGCTGTAATCTGTAATATTGTCAGACAGTATTTAACCCAAAAGCAGATCGAAGAGAATTATCAGAAAGCATGTAAAGAAGTTTTACCGCAGGGTGCTGACTATGATAATTTTTTAATGGAAAAGGTAGTAAAAAGATGTCGTCAAATGGCATTTTGTAAAATTCCGAAAACTGCTTTTTCGAAAGGTCAGCTTCTTTTCATCAAAAATGAGTGGGGAATTGATGTCTATAAGTAAGGAGAATGGGGATGAATGGAAATTTAACAGCGGAAGAATTGCAAAAGAAAATGCAGGAAGATGAAGATAAAGATTTTAGAGAATACGCAATGAATCAAATCAGGTATTTGCATATTCTTGAAGAACTAGGAATACCGAAAGACCGTTCTATAGAGTTTTTCCAGTTGATGATAATGCAGAAAATTGCGGATTCTCTGTACGGTGAAGATGGAACCGTTACAGAGAATCTAAGCTGGATATGTACACAGATTATCACGATTGCGAACTGCGTAATCAGTACCAGAGATGGATCGGCTCTGCAAATTATCGGTGATGTTTCAACCAGCGACTATTAAATTGCCCCGGAACACCGCCAAATGTTCCAGGGCACAGCATAGCCGGAGCTACAGATAAACCAAATACATAGTAGCACATTTCCGGCAGAAAGGACAAGAAATATGTATAAAATAATTGACGAAAAATTAAGATTAGCAAGTTGCAGTATTTCAGATCTAACAATGAAACAGGTTCATGACTTCCTTTCGGGATGGGAGGATGGAACTTCTATCGGAACTCTCACATTATTCTATGATGAGGAGAAGAACCTTGTGGTTCTGAATCAGGACAATAAGAGCTATGAAAAGATTCTTGATATGGTTCGAGGATATATGAAACTCAACGAAGAAAAGAGGGACGAGGCATTACGAAAAGTTCCGGAGTCCTTAAAAGAGACTTTTGGAGTGTTGAACCAGTCGATTGAGAAAATGAAATACCAGGAAGAATGCAGAATAATTAATAAGCAGTATGTGCCTAGTGAATATATTGGCTGCATGGATTTCATCAGGAAAAAAAGTAATAATGAGTTCTGGACTAACTTGAATATGTTTCAGTATGGTCGGATTTGTGGAAAACGTGAGGAACGTGCCAGAAGAAAGAGAGGTGCTAAAGTATGACAGTAATTAATACATTCGTCATAAAGGAAGGATGATCAGTAGTGAAGCAGATCGGACGTTCTGTTATCCTGCAGCCGGCAGTGAAGCATGGCAACAGATCTATTAAGTGGTACGAGGATAAAAAGAAGTCATAGGTTGTAGATGGGGGAGCGAAATGTTACCCCATAGAAAGGATGGTACATATTATGGAGCAGATCAGAAGCTTCCCCTTAAAGGATATTATCATATCAGAGGATTTCAAAAATACAGAACCAGCAGCATGGAAGCTACAGCGCAAAATAGATTACTATGAAGAAACAAGGGAACTTCCGGAAGATATTGTGATCAATGATGAAAATGTCTTGATAGATGGATATACAACATACTTGCTTGCTGCCAGATACAGACTTACTCATGTTCCTGTGAAAAGAGGGTATGTGGAGCTGATAGAAGCACGGCACCGGGCAGGACAGAAGTCATATTTCTGGAGGGTACCGACACGATTACTCGGTAAGGCTCGCCAGGGAGATAAATGTATCGTGAGAACAATGAGCGGTGACAAGTGGGTTCGTGTAGCGAATGTACACCGTATTCAGTATCCGGTGCAGGAAGTACAGTTGAAAAATGTAAAAGCAGTAATTCAGAAAAACCGAAAATCATAAGGAGCGTGTCATGAGTGTAAAAATTAGAGTATCATACCAAGAGCGTGCTGAGCTGGATCGGGTACTTCATCTGCTCCGGCCGGTGATGAAAGGTTATAAGATATCGGGAAATGAAGAAGGAAAATACAAGAAAGCTTATGTTGAAATAAAGTGATATTTGTTGAGCGTCTCATAGAAATATGGGGCGCTTTGTGATATGATAAAAAAAATATTTTTAGGAGAGATGTAAATATGAATAACGTATATGATGTAATAATTGGAAAGTTTGCATTAAAAGATATCATCGAGTATAAAATTGATGATGACTATATATTTTATAATAAAAATGAGAAATTGCATATTTCTTGTACAAAAAATATAAAGAAGAATAATCACCCTTCTTGCCTGTTGCATTCAATAGATTTAGCGTTTCCCAAAGCACTGGTTTCACCATTTTGTTCAGATGAAATCTATTCAATTAATTGGGATACAAGGATTTTAACAAGTTATTATACGGGGTCAGACTATAATCAAGAGGAAAAAATTGAAATTGATCAATTAGGTATGAAAAAAATTGAAGACTGGTATAGAAGATTATTAAAAAATAATAGCTTGTCTGATAGGAAATCTGTATGGAATTTTGCTTATAATAATTATTTAAGCTCTTTATGTGCTTCGTCAATTGAAATTTGTTATCTACATTTGACAACAGTATTGGAATCGTTACTGGTAGATGGCAATAATGAATTAGTGTACCGTGTATCTTTAAATACTGCCATGTTGATAGGAAAGGACAAGACTGATCGGAAAAGAATATTTAATATAGTGAAGAAAGCTTACAATATTCGTAGTAAGACAACTCATGGAGATGTTAATTCTATGATTAAGGAATTAAAAAACGCTGATATGTTTCAAAACTTTTTTGAATTTAGATCAATAGTAGCCGAAGTATTGTATGAAATGTATGAGAAAGACAAAGCTAACATACTTATAAAAATCGAGGACAGTATTTTTGATTAGAAGATTAAAATAAGTTACTTCATGAAAAAATGAATAAATAATGTTATTTTATAGGTATATTATTTCATAAATTGGCTCATAAAAACCACGGAAAGCCCCGTAAATAAAGGAAAATCGCTTGCATACCCCCTACTTATTTGTTATAATAATCATATAACAAAATATCCAACAGTACCCTGACTCGACATCGAGTCGGAAGCTATAAGGCGTGGGAATAGGAAAGTCCAGAAATGGATTCTCTTATTTCTGCGCCTTTTTGCGTGGAAAAACAGCAGGAAAGGAGGAGTGCAGTAATGCAACATGGAGTAGTGAAGTGGTTTGATCCGATAAAGGGATATGGCTTTATCGCTGGCGAGACTGGAATGGATATATTTGTTCATCACAGCGATATCCTGATGAACGGCTTCCGCTTGCTGGAAAGCGGGCAGAAAGTAAGCTATCAGATCGAGCAGACAGAAATAGGCAGAAAGGCGGTAAATGTAGTAATTGAGTAAAGGAGACGAAAAGATATGTATGAGAAAAGCAAACTGATAGAGATGTTCAAGAAAGTAAAAAGAGCGACAGAAGAAGCAAGAGAAGATAGGGTGTCGGTGCAAGGGGATTCTCTTTTGTCAGAACAAGGTAAGGAGAAGAAGCAGATTGAAATCCGAAAAGAATTCAATGAAGCTGTGAATCTTTACAGAGATAATATGCTTGCTCTTGTGGATGCCAGGGAAGCAGATTATACAGCCTATTATGTGAAAGTCGCTAAGAACAGGTTGTTAACTGACAATTACATTGGAAGACTGATGTATTCTTTGGATATTCTGAAAAAAGGGTATATGAGCAAAATTGAGGTCATGGCACTGGTAGAACTATACAATTATGATGATTCTGCCATGGACATGATCATGGATGTTATGAGGGAGACCAAGAGCCTGTATATGGACCTTATTCCGGAAAGAATCACCATTAAAATGCAGTTGAACGCTTTTGAGAGTATCCGGGGCGTGATCCGGTCAAAGGTAAATGTAAATCTTCTCGATATTTCATCCAAATATACCGGA
Source organism: Thermoflexaceae bacterium (assembly GCA_029226085.1). GTDB lineage: Bacteria > Bacillota > Clostridia > Lachnospirales > Lachnospiraceae > MGBC120314. The sequence continues at coordinate 688 of JAQXXN010000112.1, read as the reverse complement.
AAGACTACATACAGCTTTAATGATTCTAAACCAGTATGTGATGATATCTATGCGTACTTTGGAAGCGGCTATCATGCAATTGTAAATGAATTGAAAGATGACCTTACATTGAACAGCCCATCTGCTACACTTGGTAAAATCAATAATGCAGTCACGGGAGAGACATTGCATGAGTGTACCAATTCTTTTGATACGATAGTAAATAACAATAATAAACGGGACAACATGGCAGCAGAAGATAATAGTGGGAGTTCTGTTGAAGAATAAGTTTGAAGTATCTGCATGAAATGAGAAGCCCCTGGTAGTCTAGTGCTGCCGGGGGTAATGATTTATTCAGGAGGAATACATGAAAACAATAGATAGATTATTACTCAAAGCAAGAGGGATAAAAGGGTCCTGGCAGGTCTGGCCGTGTGTTGTATCCTATTCTGCAAACACAGGTAAATGGCGTGCCTGCCTGGCTGCCGGAAATAAAACAACACGAGAAAAAATCACGAGTGATGAGTATTTTGATGATATGGACTCTGCTGTACAGTGCTGCAAGGATTTCATTGAGAAATACGGATCAGAATCTGATGAAGCCACGATTATTATAAACGACCTTGTTCCGGGAGGTGATACACATTGGGAAAGTACATCTGAGACTGTCAACCCCAACGGAAGTTAGGCGGACACTCGCCAGAGTGGC
>JAQXXN010000111.1 GCA_029226085.1 Thermoflexaceae bacterium | reverse complement strand
CCATCATCCGTATATACCGTCCATGCAGGAACCTCCTCCATGTTACCCGGTGTTGCCACCACAGTCAGATCTTTCAGACTGACAATATCTTCATATCCATGACTGCGTATGTATTCATAAATGATAAAAAAATCGTTCTGTGCAACAGCCCTTTTCTTATGATTTAATTTCAGCTGTAAATCCTCAAATACCGCTTCCTCTATACCATAATACTCCAGAATCTTCGCAAGATTTTTGTTATTCAGATTCTCGTTATCCTCACACGAATTCATGATTCCCCTTTCAATCACGAATTCCAGATACCGGTTATCATCCTCCTGTAAATCATGAGAACTTCCAATTTCCTCAAATCCATCCTCCAGTGCAGCAATCATCTTCGCCGCCTCTTTGTTGGTAATACATTCATAATCCGGTTTTTCATATATAATTCTTCCAATAAGAAATCCACACACCGCTGCTGTAATAATAACCAGCATTCCAAGTAATAGTCCGATTTTATTTTTATTCATACCCTGATTTCCCTCTATATTGATAGTATATGAAGCCTTTCCGTTTCATAAAAAAAGCTGGAGCTGTATTACAGCCCCAACTCTGATTTCTTTGAAACCCCAAAATGCCGTTACCTATAATTTCGACGCCTAGCAGAGCTAGGTGGGCAACCGCATGCAGACCGCTGTCTTCCAGTGAGGCAGGAACAAATCCTGCGCTGCAAACTTGCCATGCAAGTCCGTAGCTGGCCCGACATTAGCCTACAGATATAGGAATCCCTTTCATAAAATGTAGGTTCAAAACAATAGGTTGGCGCACATCCCAGGTAATTTCAATAGAACAGGAACATCCTGCTTCTTTATTATATGCAAATTATTTTCTTTTATGTATTGAATATAGTATAACAGATGAAAATAAAATAATCAAGCTCGTTACAGCATTTTAATCCACAAAATACTGGTTTCCAAAGGCACTGATAAAGTATTCTTTATCATACACCACAATCACATATCCATTCTGGTCATAAACTTGTGTTCCCGCCTGAATCATTGGATGTTCTGCAAAGTTTTCATACTGACCGCCGTCCAGAAGAATAAAGATTGAATCACTGCTTACATTTTTCCAGTTTTCTGAACGAAGATATTTTTTAAACGTAAGCCACGGATTAATCTGCGTAATATCCTCATCCCGGATATTCACACACTCAACCCGTCCGTCTGAAAGTTCGTTGACCACTCCGGTATTCCAGAATGTTGTAAGTCCAAAGGTCAGGTCGTTCTCTTCCAGATAATTTACTACCTCCTTAAACGGAGCATTCAAATCCACTTTTGCCCATGTATAACAAAGAGATATTCCGCTGATATTCATTGCAATCATAAGTAAAATGGCAACAAGTTTATTAAAATCATGGGACATCAGTTTCTTTTCATTTAAAAACATTGCAATACATGGTGCCAGTAAAACAAGAGACGGCATATAAAAACGCGGCACATATGTTCCGGCAATAAACACAAAAATAAATGTATTGGTAAAAAACGACATTAAAAACAATACTATGCAATAGCGGCAACTATCGGAAAAGCTTTTATAATTTCTTAAAAGCACAATCACAATCATAACCAGCGCCACTAAAATCACAACAGCTGCAATGGATGCAAACCCAGAAAGTGTGGTCAGAGTCGTAAAATCATAATAGCCAAACAAGCGCAGGATATCAATAATCAGAGTATCCAGCTTGCCAAGAATTCCCATGCCGTTAAACTGATTCATCAATAAATCATTTGTACTGCCTACAGAAATAAACTTTGTCAGGATTTGAGAATTCACAAGCACTCCCGCAAGACATATGACAAAACCCAGTAACGGAATATATACAGCCGGCTTTTTATAAGTATCAGCCCGAAATAAGGAGATACCCGATTCCTGGTTTTCTATTACTATTTTAAGCAGAAAAGCAAGCACAACCGGTATTGCAAAAATTGTCATGAACCGAATACCGCAGATTCCTGCATAAAAGCTTACCAGTATGTATAATATCAGATTTCGTCTGCTTCTTTGCGAAAACAGCCTTAAAATCAATCCCATTGCCAGAAACAGTACAATAAAATGCGGTGTATACGAAGTACCTGTATGAACAATATATAAATATTCCATGGAATACGGAATAAATAAGAAGAGGGATGACAAATACACACTTTTTTTCGATAATTTTAACGGTTTCATGGCATACAGATATGAAAAAAGCAGACCAGTCAAAAATGTCAGATTTGCCAGAGTCCGAACCACCGACCATGAATGAAAAAATTTAAACCAGAATGCGCATGCCGTCTGCATGTGAATAAAGTATATTTCCGTAGAATAAAACCACTGGGTTGTAAAGAGTTTGTTGGTCTTTGCCAGTTCATTTGCCACAACCATTTCTGCGGACATGTCCGAATTAATCACATGGGATGAACAGAAATAGTTTAACACGGTAACTGCAATCATCCATAGGATTGTAGGAATCAGATACAGCAGATTACGTTCAAGCTTTTTCTGAAAAAACAAACGGATTCTGGAACATATTTTTGAATTCACTATTTTACACCTCGTATATTTAATATACTATTGATTATACAGTTTTTTCCCATATTTTCAACCCTGCAAAAGCAAACGCTGCTCTTTCTGTCCTATAAAAAAGCAGGTGTGGATTCCCACACCTGCCATGATTTACTGAATATTCACTGAATCATTCAATGGATTTCAAATTAAAGAGCATCAACAAGTCTCTTTAATGCAGCTAATGCTTCATCCGGAAGCTTGTCATATCCTTCCTTCTTAACAGCGAAGTCTTCAACAGCCTTAACACGGGTCTGCATAGCAGCCTTTAACTGTGCCTTATAATCAGCATTGTTAAGGTCTGGTGTGAAGTCACCAGTCTTTCCTGACCAGTCATTCATGATTTCGATATCTTCGAATGGTCCCCACTGTTCAAATTTACCCTTTCCTTCAACGATTGTCTCAAGAATTCCAAGAGTATCTTCCTTCTGAACCTTCTTGCCCATGAAATCGCCTGTATTAACGATGTAGCAATCTACATTCTTCTCCTCAACAAGCTTCTTGAACTTCTCGTAATCATTTACAAGAGGATAGGTTCTGAATGGGTTTGCATAAGGTACGATACGAATAGCATTCAGGTCTGTACCGGCAGCAACACGCTCTGCAGAAGATGTCTTTGTAGCCAGTGTTGCGCCCATTACGGATGCAAGAGCAGAACCCTTTAACTTAACAATTGGAGGAATTGTAGGATCCTTCATAATCCAGAAGATTGCATTTACAGGAGCATCAATCTTGTCCACACGGTTTGGTGACCATAACTTGGACTTAATCGCACGTCCGTTACCATTTCTGATATCCTCTGTTACTAACTGAATCTTACCATTCTCATCTAATGTACAGGAGCAGTTCTGAGCGGATAATAAGTACTCATTATCCGGGCATCCTGTAGGATAATCTGCTGTCTTATCAAAATAAGTTGGCTCCAGGGCAATAGATGCACAGGTATCTGTGTTGATAATAAATGCATCATCATGCAGAACCTTGATTTCATACTTTCCGCCATGCTTAGCATGTGTAAGAGTTGACTTACCGGAACCTGAAAGACCATATACAGAAGCAACGAACTTCTTGCCATCTGGTAATAAGTATTCCTTCTGTCCACCATGGCAGGATGCATAACCATTTCTGTTAGCAAGTGCCCATGCCATTGTAAGAGTACCCTTCTTGTGCTCGCCAAAGTATCTCATACCAAGGATTGCTGCACAGTTCTGGTTTGTATCAAAATAGCAAAGGGTAAGCGGATCGCTTAAGCAGCTGTAATCAACATCCGGTCTGTTGCCCGGTGTCCACTGTGGATCAGAGAAAATGTAGATGTCTGGTTCCTTGCCATCGCCAACCGGCTTGGAATTCTTGTACATCTTAACATATTCATCAGACATATACTGGAAGTTAATCATCCAGTTGTAAAGGATATTCTCTTCTCCTTCCGGAATCAGAAGATGAGCCTTAACCATGAATTCTGGATCGAGACCTACAAAACACTCTGCATGATACATTGTCTTCCAACGTGTCTCATAGATAGCATCCATAACGACTTTATCAAGTTTAGCTTCGTCAACACCCGGCTCACCCTTAATACGACGAGCTGCTGCGTAACGGCCTGTAACAGCACCATCATTGAAAAGTAATACCTTAGCATCCTTTTCAAGGCCAAATGTTTCACCATCCTTAACAGGCATATCTGTTACAACGGTTCCCGGTGAATTCTTAGCTAATTCATAAGCTTCCTTTAATGTATTAACCTTCACTACGTTATTTCCGTAGAAGGCTGCTTCAATAATAGAACGAGTCTTAGAGAAACCTGGCTTACCGGCACCGATTTCGCTAATTGGATAATAAGCTTTTGTTGACATTTAAGATGTCCTCCTTCTTGAAAGTTTGTCATGGTTATTATGACATTTTGTCTATAAAATGTCAATACTCCCCAAAGTTTTTACAATTAATTAATATTTTCCATACATTTCCTTAAGAATATCGGATATATTCTATTTTATTGGCGGATAAATCCACAATCTCCTTAATTTCTTCATATGACATCTCCATCTTATCCGCTACCTCTTCCATGGTAACCTTGCGCCCATACTCCTCAGAAAGCTCCCTTGCACAGTCATTGACTGCATTTACTCTTCCTGAGACCTTATAACCCACATTGTTTTCACTTTCCTGGGAATAAATAGCATTCTGCACTGCCTCCGTCACAGTTTTCCTTAAGTAATCCCGCATTTTCTTTACCGGATTATCAAGCGTAAGTGCTTTTGCATAATCAAAGGTTTCCACACCGCCTATCAATGCCATGTTTCCTTCCTGAATCAAATCTGTCATGTAAACAGCACCATCATGATATGGTTTTGCCCAGCGCACCACATCCTTTAAAAATGTATTAATCACAGCCTCTTTATCTGCCTTGTCTTTTTCTGACGAAAGCCTTTCCATGGTTTTTAAGAGTTCTTCTTCGGAAAGAACTGCAATTTTTCTAATATCATCCTGATATATTTTTACAAACTCTTCTTCCCGGCTTTCCCCATCCAATACAGCGTCTTCCTCGCTTTTTTCCGTCATTTCTTCCATATCTTTTGGAGTTTCCAGGGAATCCGTTTCCTTCCTCGATAATTCTTTCCCCCCATCATCCAGCACCTCTACCTTGGATGTCTTAAGATATGCATAGACCATCTTAAGCTGGGACTCATCCAGTTCCATTCCTTCTTCCAAAAGCTTTGAGGCAACGGCATCCCGGCTGATTTTTCCGTGATTATCCAGTGCCGCATCCCTGATTTTTTCTACTGTTTCAATAAATTTCTGCTGTTCCATTGTTTTGCTCCATAAAATTATTTTCTGCTTCTTTTTTCTAAAATAAGCTGTTTTAGCTTTTCAATCTCTCTGTTTTGTTCCTCTATAATGTCCTGCTGTTTATTTATCATACCCTGTTGCTCAATTATAGTACCCTGTTTTTCATTAATTTCATCCTGCATCTCGTCTATCATGTACTGTACCGTATTTCGATCCAATTCCTGTAATTCTTTTGAAAACATCTTCATCACCCTTCCAACATTCTGGCACAAATCATATATATCTTCGTACATTGACCTGAATTTCGGATATTGTCCAATCAACTTCTCTATCATCTCCGGTTCATCCATCCCAAGAAATACAAGCCATGCATCCAATTCACTCATGATATCTTTATTGTGCTGTTTTTCCCGAAAGATGTCAAGAGCGATAAAACAATATTTTTGCAACAGTTCCATTTCCAAACCGGTATCTGATTTCTGTTCAAATTTATGTATGTAATTCTTTTTCTGCTTATGAAATTCCTTTGGACTTCGCTCAAAAAATACAATCGTATAAACTGTTTTAATATCCTTGTAACTAAAATGTTTTCCTCTTTCTCCCCGAAGCCGTTTATACTGACGAAGTAGCAAATCCGAAGAATAGCAGGCACTGCGCTGTCCCGGAAACAGATATCCAATCTTTTGAACCTCGACATTGGCAATACTCCCATCCTCCAATTCCACTACCATATCCATAACAAGCAAAGATTTTTCATCTGCAATTCTCGTGGAGTCATTTGGTAAAATCATTACAATTTTTACTGTTTCTCCAATTAATAGAGAAAGAAGTTCATTTAAGCGTTCCGGCGTATATTCCGGATTAAAAATTTCCTTAAAAAAAGAATCATACAATATTTTGATTCCTCGAACTCCTGTACAAAAATCCAGAAATTCTTTCTGGTATATACGTTCCCAGCCTGCAAATATCTGGTTCAATTCCTCATTTTCATGAATTAAAGAAAGCACCTCCTCACGTGTCCGTATCATCGGGAATAACTTCTGCAAATCCATTTTTTCATTTCTTACCAGTTTATCCATTCTTTTTTCCGTCATACGCAATCTCTCCTCGAATTATTATTTCTTCAATTTGGGAATAAAGAGGTGTGAAACCACCAGAAACTCAGATTCCTATTGATATTAATATCTTAACACATTATAAACAAAAATCAACCATTTAGTAAAATTGGGTTAAAAAAACCTTTCAGGATTTCCCAAAAGGTTTTGCTTTCTTTTATGGCTTCATTCAGGTATAATCGACGATTCTCGGACCATAACCATATTCTTTTTCCGTATCCACATAATATTTGCCGTAATCCTGCGGATTAACATACACATCAATCACAGACCCCACCGGAGTCGTAATCTCCGGATCATTCCAGATATTTCCGCTTTTAAACCGATATACCACATCTTCATATTCATCATGATATGTACAAAAAACAATATACGGATGTCTTCCGTTCACGCTATAAGATGTATTCAATGTAATTCTCTCAACGGTTGCATGAAGACATTTTCCATTACAAAGCAGCTGCTTTTGCTTTCTGCTTTTTATAATCGGTACCGCAAATCCCGTTCCTCCTACTGCCCCAAAAATCAGCCCCATCAGGAGAAGCACCACCGGTGCAATCCAAAGGCCGCCGCTTCCATAAGGTTTTCCCGGTTTTTCCGGAACATACTGAATCTTAATGGTTTTACCTTCATACATATTGGAAGAATACTCTCCAAAAGGTACATCGGCATAGTTTTCTCCGTCCACCTGATAGCAAAGATAAACCCGATGCTGAATTTCGTCATCGGAGTCCTTATAACTTTCTATCCTTGAAATGGTGGCAGTCGTGGTAACAGCTTTTTCCGAAATTTTGATGGAATTCGCCAACATTCCAATACCAATACAAATTAAGAAAAGCCCCACTACAAAAAATATTCCAAAAATAATCTTTTCTGTAAACTTTGTTTTCATTGATAAACCTCGCATTTTTATTTTTAATTACTCAAACCCGGCACATTGCCATTCATGTAAAGCCTGAATTCATTATAACATTCTTTGTATTTTGTTACCATCCTATTTCATAATATTAACATTTCATTTTAGTTCTATACTCCTTGTTTAGGATGCCGCAGATAATATATACCTCCATAAGTGAACATGGCTCCGACCCAAAACATTATTCCGGCAACGCCCCATAATTCCATCCTGCTTCGCACTCTGCCGTTTTTTTGTCCATCATGGTATATTGTAATATTATCGCCCTCTTTCATACCCGGTGACCATGAATGGATATCCACATTTTCATATATATTTCCGTCATATTCATAAGTAACATATACATTGTGTTTTTCTGTGCCCTTCTCATCATAATATGAAGAAATTGAAACAATCTCTGCTTCAACGGGTATTGCATCCTGTACATACCGAACAGAATATGCAAAATATATCACACTGCCTATAACCAGTCCTATTCCAAGAAACAGTACAAAACCATAAGCTGCTTTCTCAATAAACGGAATTTCTCCTTTGATAACGATGAGCATGGGAATCCCGGTGATTAGCATAAATACCAGTCCCATTCCCATGAAAATAATAGATATGAGTGCATTCTTAAAAATAAAGAATAAAAATACACCGCCCAAAACCTGTAAAAATCCAAAAAATGTGAACAATGCCAGCAGAATAATAACTATTCTCTTTTCCATTCCCATGACTCCATTTCTTCAAAAATTATTAAATTCATTATACTATTTGTTTTCCATAACCACAACACAAAGCTATAATTGACAAAGCCTTTCTCTTCCTTTATATTTGATTGTAGGAGAATTTGTGGACGGAAAACTTCTTTTCACCTTCTCCGGACAGGAAATACAACTTTTAATAAATCAAGAAAGAAGGTATTAATGAAATGAGAATTGCATTAATTAACGAAAACAGCCAGGCAGCCAAAAACAGCATGATTTATGATGCTTTAAAGAAAGTTGCTGATGCGAAAGGATATGAAGTTGATAACTACGGTATGTATTCTGCTGATGACAGTGCTTCACTTACATATGTACAGTGCGGTATTCTTG
>JAQXXN010000110.1 GCA_029226085.1 Thermoflexaceae bacterium | reverse complement strand
ACAATCTAGTCCGGCCAATGTTCCTTTATTCTCATCGAAAAAATTTTCATGAATTACAGCCAAACGATCAATATCATACGCAACCCCTGTTTCTTCAAAAACTTCCCTTTTTACTGCATCCTCAGCAGTTTCTCCCATATGGACACCACCGCCGATAGAGTAATAATAGTCTTCTAGTTCATTCCCTGCAAACAAAACACAGCCATCCTCAACAATAATAGCAGCTGCTCTATATCGAAACCATTTATTTTCTTTTGTAAAACCACAATCATATTCCTTCATCATTTTCACCCCTTTTTCCAAATAATATAGGGGGTGCAACTATTCGCGGACGCCAAAATACAACCGATACAATTCCGACGCACAACTGATGTTTCAACAAATTTTTGCACCCCTCTTTAATTACTAAGTTCAATATACATTTCCCCCTGCTAAAAACACAGGTACATATTTATCAAAAAAGTCCTGAACCCCGCTTAAACTGGGGCTTTACGCGACAGTAAACAGACGGTTTCCACATGCCCCGTCCCCGGAAACATGTCCACCGCACATCCCTTCACCACTCTGTACCCCTGTTCCTTCAGCACTTCCAAATCTCTCACCAGACTGGTCGGCTTGCAGGAAACATACACCATATAATCCACCCCATAATCAATAATCTTCTGGAGCGCCTTCGGGTGAATTCCGTCCCGTGGAGGGTCAAGAATAATCAAATCCGGCTTTTCCTCAATGTCATCAATGACCTTTAACACATCCCCGGCAATAAACTCACAGTTTGTAAGTCCGTTTAACTCAGCGTTAATCTTCGCTGCTTCCACCGCCTCTTTCACGATTTCCACACCGACAACTTTTTTTGCCACCGGCGCAATAATCTGTGCGATGGTTCCCGTGCCGCTGTATAAGTCAAATACCACCTTGCCGTCCACATCACCAATATACTCTCTTGCCTTGGAATACAGTACCTCTGCCCCAAGGAAATTGGTCTGGAAGAAGGAAAATGGCGTAATCTTAAATCTAAGGTCCAGAAGCTCCTCGTAAAAGAAATCCTGTCCGTACAACACTTCCGTGCGGTCATTCTGGACAATGTCCGCCAGACTGTCATTGTCCGTATGAAGGATTCCCACAATCCTTCCGTCAAGCTCCAGCTTGCGCAGATCCGCCACCAGTTCCTTAAAATCACACGAATATTGTGTGGTGGTTACAACATCCACAAGAATTTCTTTTGTCTTAACGGCTTTTCGCACCAGAAGGTGACGGAAAAATCCCTCATGACGCATCTTATGAAGAAACGGAAGTCCTGTAGCTGATGCAAAATCCAGTACACAGCGAAGAATTTTGTTATAATCCTCGTCCACAATTCTGCAGCCATCCACGGTTATGATGTCATGGAAGCTTCCACGCTTATGCATTCCAAGTGCCATGGGGCCGTCCTTGATTTCATCACCAAAGGAATACTCCATCTTGTTACGGTATCCGTTATGTACCGGACTTTCAAGAATTCCCTGAAAATCATATTCATAATCAATCACCGAATCCAGAAGTCCCTTAATCTGTGCTTCCTTAATCTTAAGCTGTTCCTTGTAATCCACGCTCTGATACACACAGCCGCCACAGGCACCAAAATGAGGGCAGGCATTTTCCGTCTCGATTGGAGAATTTTCAAGAATGCTTACTACCCTTCCCTCTGCCTTGCCTTTTCTTAATTTATTAATCTGGATTTCCAGCTTCTGTCCCGGAATTGTGTTTTTTACCACAACATTCCTGTCTTCTTCCACAATTCGTACAATTCCCTTATTAGGAAATTCTACCCGTTCCACATAACCCTGTACAATATCACCTTTTTTCATTTTTCACTCCTTCGGTTTTGCAAAAAGCACCCTTACCACCAGCGCAAGTCCGCCAAATATCAGCACCAGATATAAAATCCACTCAAACAGTGTGATTTTCGGCAGATAAAAATGCGTGGATGCTATGATTGATACAATAATTATAATAAATCCAAGTGCAGTTACCAGTTTTCCAAGAAATGCATCCGGATTTAAGAAAATCATCACAATTCCGATGATTAACGGAATAATGGTAAGTCCCGATGCCACACTGATATCCCCAAACTGAATTCTTCCGGCGAAGAATCCCGTTGTTACCGTCACTTTATTACAAAACAGATAAAGTCCTGCGGAAAGCATTGCCGCTCCACACAAGAATTCCACCAGTTCATTACGTTCTCTTTTCATCTTATCCTTTTCCTCCTGCGTTTCTTTAATCTCCATTCACAAATGCTCTACATGCAACAAAACCGCCAGACTGATAAACAACCTGGCGGCATTTTACTTTTTTCCGGCTATGGAGGATATTATTCTTCCGTGTCAGACTCGGACTCATCTTCAAAGAAGTCATCATCAAAATCATCATCATCAAAGTCGTCTTCAAAATCTTCCAGATAGTCCGGTGTAAAATATCTATAAACGGCATACGCAATTGCAGCCACTGCCACAACAGCACCGATAACAGCAAGAACACATACAACCGGATTACAGGACTTCTTTTCTTCAACAATGATTTCTTTCTTTCTGCCAAACTCGCCTGCCTTTACGGCTTCGATTAACTCGTCTAATTTATTATTCATACACATAAGGGCACATCCTTTCTAATGATTAATTACACTTTAGATTATTATATCACTGAAATTACCTTTTTACTACTACTTTTTTCTCCAAAAAAATCCAAATGCAAAAATTTCCAAAAGAATAGTTTTTAACATTTTATAAGCTTTGCAAAGGATGCAAACATTTTCTTTACGCCAAAGTTTTCAAAATCCACCGTGACTTCAAAATCCCGTCCGCCTTCGATGATATTAAGTACTTTACCATTTCCAAACTTTATGTGTTTTACCGTATCCCCAACCTCATACTCCAACTTGTCCGTCTTGGGATTTCCAAGCGGCTTTGCCGTTCCGTAATTGGTTGTACGTGTCACGGAAGCCGGCATGCTGCGGCTTATGCCACGTCCTGCCAGAAATCCCTGTTCCTTCTTTTCTAACAGTAACGGCGGAATCTCCCTGATAAACCGGGATACCGGATTATACTGTGTCTCCCCGCGAATCATCCGCTGTCTCGCACAGCTTAGGTTTAAATCTTTCATTGCACGGGTGATTCCCACATAGCATAATCTTCGTTCTTCTTCAATATCCTCCGGATTGCCGGAAGATATGGTCATGTAGCTTGGAAACAATCCGTCCTCCATTCCGGTGATATAGACTGCCGGAAATTCCAGTCCCTTGGCACTGTGCAGTGTCATAAGAGACACCCGATTTACGGATTCGTCCAGATTATCAATATCCGCAACCAGCGCCACTTCCTCAAGAAATCCGCTAAGGGTCGGTTCATCATTTCCTTCCTCATAAGTTACCGCTTTGGACACAAACTCATCCAGATTGGCATTCCTGTCGGCAATTTCATCCTCATCCTCTGCCTCATCATCAATCATCTTGTCATAACCCGAGCTTTCGATTACTTCACGGATAAGGGCGCTTATTTTCATGGTTTCTGCTTTACTGCGAAGAACGGTGATAAAATCCACGAAAGAATTAATCTTGGTTGCCGCCTTGCCAATTCCCGGCACATCATCCACCATGTCCAGCGCATCAAAGAAATTCACATCACGCTCCATGGCATATGTATCGAGTCTTGCCAGTGTAGTGGCACCGATTCCCCGCTTTGGCACGTTGATAATTCTCTTTACCGCCAGATCATCCTGACCGTTATCAATGGTTTTTAAATACGCCAGAATATCCTTGATTTCCTTGCGCTGGTAGAAATTCACTCCGCCATACACCCGGTACGGAATATTTGCCGCAACAAACCGTTCCTCCAGTGTTCTTGACTGGGCATTGGTACGATAAAGAACTGCACAGTCCTTGTAGGAATATCCCTCATTAATGACCTTGTTCTTAATGTCATTTACCACGCCTTCTGCTTCCTCAATACCATTATCATACATGGTAAATTTGACTTTGTCGCCATCTCCCTTGTCACTCCAGAGTGCCTTGTCCTTTCTTCCGAGATTATGCTTAATCACCGCATTTGCCGCACTTAAGATATTCTGCATGGAACGGTAATTCTGTTCCAGCTTTATAACCTTTGCATCCGGATAAGTATCCTCGAAATCCAGAATATTGGAGATATTGGCGCCACGGAATTTGTAAATGGACTGGTCATCATCACCGACCACACACAAATTCTCATATTTGGACGCAAGAATGCTGATTAGCTTAAACTGTGCTGTATTGGTGTCCTGATACTCGTCTACCATGATGTATTTGAAGCGCTCCTGATAATACTCCAGTATATCCTTGTTATTCTGAAAAAGCTCCACCGTAAGGCAGATTAAATCATCAAAATCCACCGCATTATTTTTCTTAAGCTGGTTCTGGTATTCCCGGTAAATTTCCGCCATCTTGCGCTCTGCATAATTGCCTCCGGCACGAATCATCATCTCATCCGGACCGATTAATTCATCCTTTGCAGAAGAAATGGCACCAAGAACCGTACGCTCCTTATACATCTTCGGATCCAGATTCATCCGCTTAATGACATCCTTGACAACACTTTTCTGGTCATCCGTATCGTAAATGGTAAAATTTGTTCCGTATCCCAGGCGGTCAATAAAACGTCTTAAAATCCGCACACAGGTAGAGTGAAAGGTACACACCCATATGCTCTCGGAGCCGTATCCCACCAGTGCATCCACTCTTTCACGCATTTCGGCTGCTGCCTTGTTGGTAAATGTAATTGCCATGATATTGTAGGGATTTACTCCCATTTCATCAATGAGGTATGCCATCCTGTGAATAATGGTTCTGGTCTTGCCGGATCCTGCACCCGCTAATATAAGAAGAGGCCCCTCCGTATGGAAGGCAGCCTCCTTTTGCTTATCATTTAATGTATCGTAAATGTTCATGCATGTTCTCCTAAAATCTTCCTTGTATTTATGATACTTAAATTAATTTCTTTCCGCATTCCGGACAGAATTTTGCCCCATTGGTTGGCGTTCCGCACTCCGGACAGAACTTCGGTGCCGTAGTGTTCCCCGTAACCGGAGCCTGCTGTGACGGCTGGTTCGCCGCATTCTGGAATCCCTGATTTGGCTGACCCATGTTCATCTGTCCCATTGCATTTACCATCTGCTGTCCCATCATCATTCCCATCTGCATGGAAGCCATGTCCTGTGCAATATGTCCGGAAGAGCCGGATTTTCCCATGTTATCCAGCATGGTAACCTGAGTATACTTGCCCATGTCGCCAATCATGCTCTGGGAAGCTACCTTCTCCTGCATCTTCATGACCGATTCCGGATACGAGAAGCTTGAGATTGCAAAGCTCGTGATACTGATACCAATCTTACTTAATTCCATGTCAAGGTCTTCCTTGATTCCCTTGGAAATGTCAAAGGAATTAACCTGAAGGTTAAACATATCCTTTCCTTCCTTGGCAATCCACTTCATGAGAAGCTGGTCAAGCATACCAAGAACCCTGTCCCTAACTTCATCAATGGAAAACTGACGCTTAACACCTGCGATTTTTTCAATTAATGCCAGATAATCCGATACTTTACAGGAAAATGTACCAAAAGAGCGGATTGGCATGCCACCCGGAAGTCCTGCCGCAGGAATGGTAATCGGATTCTTGGTTCCCCACTTTAAGGTAAATTCCTTCGTGTTAATGAACAACACTTCTGCACGGATTCCACTGTTAAAACCGAATTTAAATCCTGCCAGTGTGGAAAGAAACGGAATAATCTGTGATTCAATGTCATAGCTTCCTTCATCCGTAAAGATACCTTCCACCTTGCCGTTATACATGAATATTGCATCCTGTCCCTGTCTTATGACAAGACGGCTGCCTTTTTTGATTTCCTTATTGGACCATTTCCAGAATACAATATCATCGCGATACTCTTCCCATTCAACAACATTTGCAAATTGTCCACTAAATAATCCCATCCGGTTTATCCTCCTTTGATTCCATTATATGCATCTCATAATCTTCATAATCAGAGTTATTCACATATTTACTGCTATATGTATCATCATAACATATTGCCGGATATTTTTCCATACTTCCATACATACCATTTGAATAAGTTTGTGAATCATCACCTCCAAGCATCATGAAGAACAAAAGAATAGCCGCTGCCACCGCAATAATAATGGCAATAATCTTTGCCGTGCTCTTTGGATACTCACCCTTAATCATGCCGTTTTCTCCGTTTACCAGTACGGTATAATTTTTCCCTTTGTAGGAATAGCTGGTCGAATATACCGGAACAAGAACATGCTTATAGGTTTCCCCGTTAAACCGTGCATCAATCTGTACATCTCTTACCGTATCAAATCTTCTTAAGACATCCTTAGATGCCATGTCACGAAGTTCACTGCTCATAATCCTGATTGCCGTATTGTGGCCTGTCTCCAAATCTACCGTATAACTTTCTGCACTGTATCCCGACATATAATCCGGTGAATAAGGCGGCATGTTCTTCGTATCATATGTATCAATCCCGTCCAGAAGACTCTTATCATTACGCCTTGCCGCACAGACCAGCACATCGTCAAAGAAATGCCTTACCGTTCCGCTCGTAGGGTACCAGTCCGTCACGGTTCTTGTATATGTCTTACCATCGTTTCCGCGGTAATGCTCCGTCCTGTTACGTCCGCCAAATGCATGGTAACGTGCCGCAGCATCCGCATCAAATGTCCAGTACGGTACATACATCCCGTTAAAATTTCCATGCTGGTACAGATTCTTAAGTTCTCCGGGAGCAAGCCATCTTCCATGAATCCATTTCCGGAAGATTTCCTTAACCTCCTGTACTGTCAGCTTGAATGTAACCACACCGTCCGGAACAATGGTTTCCATCTGCTTATCTGCCATGACATAGCTGGAACCGCAATACGGGCAGGCAAGCGCCGTACTGTTCTTATCTATTTCAATCGGCGCACCACATCCTGTACAAATCATGGTAACCGTCTTCTTTTCTTCTACTTTTAACTTTCTTAACGCACCCATGTTGAGCGTATGTTCAATCACATCCTCCCTGTTTCCTGCAATCTCCACAACAGCATCGCAGTTCGGACATTTTAATGCCTGTGTCTTTACATCAAATTCCATGACGCCGCCACAGGACTGACAATAGTAAATCTCCTCCGCCATTTGTTCCTCCACCCGTTTGTTTAATAAAAAAAGTCTTAGCCCAAAGCACTATCTTCAGACTAAGACTTAAAAATTACTGCTGAATACCCATCTGTGCCTTCAATGCTGCAAGTTCATCATCAACAGCAGATGATGGAGCTGCATCATATTTAGCCTGTATGTCTCTAATGGAAACTCCCGGAGCATTAGCATTCAGTTCTGCTTCTGCATTTGCCTGGTCAAGCATACGGTCTGCCTTGGCTTCCATACGTTCAAATGCGGCAAGGCTTGCTTCCGAACCGGAGATGCTGGACGTCATCTTGTTAATCTTCTCGGTTGTCTTCGCTACTTTAACCTTCGCCTTGATGGCATCCCTTCTGGAATTCAGTTCGTTAATGTCGCCAACCAGCTTATCATGCATCTGTCTCATCTTGGCTGCATTCTCAGCTGCTGCCGTATAAGCCTGCTGCAGGGATGCCTGCTTGTTAACAAGCTGCTGCTTCTTCTCAAGAAATGTACGTGCATCTGCATCGTTACCTGCAAGGACTGCTTTCTGTGCATAATTCTGCATCTTTTCTATTTCTTCGTTGCATTCATCCAGCTCTCTCTTGGCTCTTGTTTCTTCTGCCATGATTGCAGCCGTCTCAGCCTTAACCTTGCCAAGATCACTTTCCAGATTTCTCAGATACTGGTCAATCATCTTCTCCGGATCTTCCATCTTATCCAATAATGCGTTAATGTTTGATGACATAATGTCCTTAAATCTTGATAAAATACCCATAATTTCCTCCTACTCTGTTACGCAGCTATTCTGCAAATTGTACTTATAATTATAGTACATTTTTTCCTGCTTGTCACTAAAAACTAACTAAAATTATGTAAATAAAGGTAAATTTTATATTACAAAATTGTTTACTAAAATTTTATCTTGGTTTATAATAGTTAGTATTATAAAGGAGGTAGCATAAACATGGCAGCTGATCCAAAAGAATCAAAAGCAAATGACTCAAAGGAATTCGTTAATTCCGTGGTTAAAAGACTTGCCCAAATGACATATATCCGTCCTGATGAGATACCGAACATCGACCTTTACATGGATCAGGTTACTACCTTCATGGAGGATCATTTAAATGATGTGAAGCGTTATTCGGATGACAAGATATTAACCAAGACCATGATTAATAACTATGCCAAAAACGATCTGCTTCCGCCTCCTGTCAAGAAAAAATATTCCAAAGATCACATGATTATGCTGATTTTTATTTACTATTTTAAAAACATTTTATCCATAGGTGACATTCAGGCACTTCTGACACCGCTTTCCGAGAAGTTCTTCCAGAAGGAGGATACCATTTCCCTGGACAAGATTTACAAGGAAATCTATAATTATGAGCGAAGCCAGATGGGAGACATTGCAAGAGGAATCAGCCGGACACAGCGTGATTCCGAGAGTATTTTTGCCAATGTGGAGGACGAAGATGACCGCAAATATCTTCAGCTTTTTTCCCTTGTATGCATGCTGAGTTTTGACGTATTTGCCAAAAAGCATGTCATTGAAAATGTAATCGATGAACTGAACTCAATGAATCCGCCGTCTGATAAGAAAAGCAAAAAGGAGCGTTAAATCGCTCCTTTATTTTTCCTATATTTATTCGGTGACACCCCTTTAATTTTACGAAATGCATCTCCAAAATAATTGCTGTCATTGAATCCACAGCTGATTGCTATCTCTGTCACAGACTTACTGGTTGTCAGGAGAAGATGGGAAGCCTCCTTAATCCGGACTCCGATTAAATATTCTTTAAACCCAAATCCCGTGACGGACTTAAATTTTTTTGAAAAATAAGAACTGCTCATTCCGAATTTATCAGCCACATCATTTAAGCTGATGTTTTTATCGCTGTTTTCATAGATATATTTTGCCGCATTCTGGATAATATCGTTGGTTACATCAAGCTCTCCCATCTGCGGTCCGTTTTTAAAGCACCGGATGATAAAGAGCATAAGTTCCTGAAAATACACTTTCTCCATATGTCCGGAAAGCTCATCAATCCCTTCCGCTTCATAAAGCATCCGGTTCATGAGTTCCTCCACATAAGCACGCCTTCCTTCCGGAATCTGTACATAATAACTCTCCAGTACCTGACGAATATACTCCTTTCCGAATTCGTCATAAAGTCCGCTGATTACTTCATCATCAAATATAATCGCAACACGTTCATGGGCATTATTGGCATAATATGTTGTCCTGTGCATGTCGCCTGCCGGAATAATTACCAGATCGCCCTTGCTGATTTTAAACAGATGATCATTGATTGTAAAATTTCGTTCTCCCGATATCAGGTAATAAATTTCATGCTGCTCATGAAAATGTGCCTGCCTCATGTTAAAATACGGTTCCCGTTTGACCCTTGTTATCTTTAAATTTCCTTTCATAGATTTCATCCTGCAATTTTTCCGTAATATTTTCTTTTTATAATATATTTTAAGTAGAAAATACTGTTTTTTCAAGATAAAATATGGTTAAATTTATAACAAATAGGAAAAGAACAAAAGGACGGAACAGCCATGGACAAACAAGAAAAAAGAGACCTGATTTTAAACGGCAATCTGCTGACGGTGATTGTAACCCTCGCAGTACCAATCGTAATAAACAGTTTCATACAGACCATGTATAATCTGACCGATACCTACTGGCTTGGACAGCTTGGCACGGATCATCAGAGTGCCATTACCATCGTCACTCCCATTCAGAACATCATTCTGAATTTCGGACAGGGCATTACCACTGCCGGTTCCATTCTGATTTCCCAATATCTGGGTGCCAGGAAGGATGATGAGGCAAATATCATGGCAAGGCACATTTTCCTGTGTTCCATCCTGTTTTCAGTCACCTGTTCAACCGTCTGCTTTTTTTGTACCCCGGCAATCGTTACCTGGCTTGGTGCCACAGACAACATCTATACCTATGCATGCACTTATCTTCAGATTGTGATTCTGGACATGCCGTTACTTTTTACCATCAACATGTTCACCGCAGTCTACCAGTCCCAGGGAAATACCCTGCATCCGATGCTGTTAAATCTGCTCGGTATCATTATTAACATGATTTTAGACCCGTTACTCATGATTACCTTTGACATGGGAGTTGCCGGTGCAGCCATCGCAACACTGACCGCCAAGATTCCTTGTGCACTGATTGCGTTATGGATTTTGACCAGAAAGAACCGTTTAATTTATCTTACTTATAAAGGATTTCATTTTGAGAAAGAGAAATTTTCTTCCATTCTCAAGGTCGGTCTTCCCACTGCAATCGGCGGAAGCACCATGCAGTTTGGCTTTCTCTTAATGAGTAAAAATGTATTAAAATATGGCTCCATTGCCACTTCCGCATATGGAATCGGCAATAAAATCAACAGTCTGATTACCCTTCCTTCCAATGCCATGGGTTCCGCCACTGCCACCATTGTGGGTCAGAATATCGGTGCCCGTCAGAAGGAACGTGCCGAAAAGG
>JAQXXN010000109.1 GCA_029226085.1 Thermoflexaceae bacterium | reverse complement strand
TGGTCAATATTATTTATCTGACAGGCTGGGCATATAACCGCATAAAAACACAGAAATTTGAAAAAATGAAAACATGGAGTGTTTTTATAACAATGGCGCTTGTTATTTTTGCCTGCGTGGAATTTCAGTCAAGTTTTGATTATCTGAGTGCAAAGCAGTCCTTAACAATTGGACAGGCACAGGATTTTGACCAGAAGGTGGATGAACGGTTCAGGATTTATTATGATGATAATATTACTGAGGTTGAGGTAGAAGAAATTACATGGATTCCGCCAATATTCTATTGGGATGAAGATTCCACGGAAGAACTTGAGTATTATTTCCAAAAAGAGTATATCCGTCTGATACCGGAAGAAAAATAACATTTCCTGTAAAGTTCTTACAGAATGGTATTGCGAGAAGTTAAATTTTAGTATATTATGTATTAGTATTTTACTTGTATATTGTAAACACAAATGTCCATACGGACAGGAATGGAGTAACATGGAAGATAAGATTGTTGTTGCAGTTGATGCCATGGGCGGAGACAATGCCCCGGTTGAACCGGTAAAAGGTGCTGTCGATGCAGTCAATGCGAAAGAAAATATTAATGTTGTCTTGACAGGAAAGGAAGAAATTATTCGTTCTGAACTGGAAAAGTACACATATAATAAAGAAAAGATTTCTGTGAAGAATGCCACGGAAATTATTGAAACCGGTGAACCGCCGGTAATGGCAATCAAAAAGAAAAAGGATTCTTCCCTGGTAATGGCACTTAACATGGTAAAGGAAGGAAGTGCGGATGCACTTGTTTCTGCAGGAAGTTCCGGTGCAATACTTGTGGGAGGACAGGTTATTGTAGGAAGAATTAAGGGCGTGGAAAGACCACCTCTTGCACCACTTATTCCTACGAGAAAAGGAGTATCGCTCCTTGTTGACTGTGGTGCAAATGTGGATGCAAGACCATCACATCTGCTTCAGTTTGCCAAGATGGGTTCCATTTATATGGAACATGTCATGGGAGTGAAAAATCCTAAAGTGGCAATTGTTAATATCGGTGTGGAAGAGGAGAAAGGAAATCAGCTGGTAAAGGAAACATATCCTCTATTAAAGACTTGTCCGGATATTAATTTTGTTGGAAGTATTGAAGCAAGGGATATTCCCAATGGTGATGTGGATGTCATTGTCTGCGAGGCATTTGTCGGTAATGTAATTCTAAAGCTTTATGAGGGTGTTGGCGCGACTCTGATTTCCATGGTAAAACAGGGAATGATGACCAGCTTAAGAAGTAAGATTGGCGCTCTTTTGGTAAAGCCGGCCTTAAAGAAAACACTCAAGTCTTTTGATGCCAGTGAATACGGAGGAGCTCCGTTAATTGGTCTTAATGGACTTGTTGTAAAGACTCATGGAAATTCCACTGCCAAGGAAATCAGTGCATCGATTTTACAGTGTGCACTGTTTAAGGAACAGGGAATTAATGAGAAAATAAAAGAAATGTTAAACAATGATTAATGTATGAAAGGAAATTATTATGGAATTTGAAAAGTTACAGAAAATTATTGCAGAGGTATTAAATGTTGATGCTGATGAAATTACCATGGAGACTACATTTGTGGATGATCTGGGAGCAGATTCTTTAGATGTATTCCAGATTTTAATGGGCATTGAAGAAGAATTTGATATTGAAATTGCAAATGATGCAGCAGAAAATATCGTAACAGTTGCCGATGCCGTAGAGCAGATTAAGGCAGCACTGAACTAATTTTATAATAACACTGTTCATTCATATGAGATGACTAATATGAGACTGTCTTACCCGGACGGTCTCATGTACTATTAAGGAGATTCTATGCCAAATAAAAATTTAAAGGGGCTTGAGGAAAAAATAGGTTATTCCTTCAGAGATAAAGATTTGTTAAGACATGCAATGACACATAGTTCTTTTGCCAATGAACATCGTTTAAAAAAGAGTACTTGTAATGAACGTCTGGAGTTTCTGGGAGATGCGGTTTTAGAGATTATGGTGAGTGAATATTTGTATCATAATTTCCCGGAAATGCCGGAAGGGGAAATGACAAAGAACCGTGCAAGTATGGTATGTGAGCCTGCACTGGCTTTCTGCAGCCGGGATATTGAACTGGGAAGTTTTCTTCTTATGGGAAAAGGCGAGGAACTTACTGGTGGAAGAGGACGGGATTCCATTGTATCGGATGCCATGGAAGCGTTAATTGGTGCGATTTATCTGGATGGTGGTTTTACTAGTGCAAAGGAGTTTGTGTATCAGTTCGTTTTAAATGATGTTCAGAATAAAAAGCTCTTTTATGATAGTAAGACTATCCTGCAGGAAATGATCCAGGCAAAAACCAAGGAAGCTCTTATGTACCGCCTGACGGGGGAATCCGGTCCGGATCATAATAAGACATTTGAGGTAGAAGCTGTTCTTGGGGAAAGGATAATCGGTAAAGGAACTGGAAAAACCAAAAAAGCAGCAGAGCAGGAAGCTGCATATCGTGCCATCCTTGCTATTCGCAGGCATGATAAAGAGGAGAGAAAGGAACAATCATAAATGTATTTAAAAAGTATAGAGGTACAGGGCTTTAAGTCATTTGCAAACAGGATACTTTTTGAGTTTCATAATGGCATTACGGGAATTGTAGGACCGAACGGCAGCGGTAAGAGTAATGTTGCGGATGCAGTAAGATGGGTACTTGGTGAGCAGAGAGCAAAACAGCTTCGTGGAGCCAAGATGGAGGATGTAATTTTCTCCGGAACAGAAATCAGAAAACCGGTAAGTTATGCATATGTTGCAATCACACTGGATAATTCCGACAGGGCACTTGCTGTGGATTATGATGAGGTGGTTGTAACAAGAAAGGTATTTCGTTCTGGTGAGAGCGAATATCTGATTAACGGCAATGCATGCCGCCTTAAGGATGTAAATGAATTATTTTATGATACGGGTATCGGAAAAGAAGGGTATTCCATTATCGGACAGGGTCAGATTGACCGTATATTAAGTGGTAAGCCGGAAGAGCGAAGAGAGCTTTTTGATGAGGCTGCCGGAATTGTGAAGTTTAAAAGAAGAAAAGCAGCTGCGGTAAAAAAGTTAGAGGACGAGCAGATGAATCTGACCCGTGTCAATGATATTTTAAGTGAGCTGGAAAAACAGGTCGGACCTCTGGAAAAACAGTCGGAAAAAGCAAAACAGTACCTGAAATTAAAGGAAGAACTGAAAAAATATGATGTGAACTTATTCCTCCTGGAAACGAACCGGATTAAGACACAGTTAAAAGATTTGTCGGATAAATATGAGGCTGCAGGGCATGAATTATCCGAAAAACAGGCGGAAAATGAATCTGTTAAGGAAGAATATGAACGCATTGAAGCACAAATCGAGAGTTTAAGCCAGGCAGTCGATGAATACGGCAGCCGTCAGAATGAGATGGTTGTCAATAAAGGACGGCTGGAAGGTCAGATTAACGTATTAAATGAGCAGATTAACACGCTTCTTGTAAATGATGAACATTTAAATGAAAGAATTCAGGCGGTCAATGCCAATATTGTGGCACGTGAGGAAGAAAAGGCAGGTTTTGGGGCACAGCGTGAAGCAGCCAGAGAGGAACTGGAGGCAAAAGAAGCCTTAAAGACACAGGCTGAAGAAGAATTATCTGCAATTCAGAACAGAATTAATGAATTAAATCAGCAGATTGAGAACAATAAAAATGAAATTATTGAAATTCTCAATGAAAAAGCCCAGACGAAAACAAAGAGCCAGCGTTATGAGACGATGCTTGAGCAGATAGGAATCCGTAAGGCGGAGCTTACCAGCAGAATTCTTAAGGGAAAGAGTGATGAAGCGGTCTGGCAGGATGCGCAGAATAAGTATCAGAAAGAACTGGATGAGGTCAACGTAAGGATTGATTCCCTGAATCAGACCAACCAGGAATTAAGCGATGAGATTACGGTGACCCGCAATAAGGTGGCAGACCTTACTGCTGTTATCAATAAAGAACAACAGCAGTATCATGGGGATAAATCCAAGCTGGAGTCCTTGCGAAACATTACGGAGCGGTATGACGGTTACGGTAACAGTATCCGTAAGGTTATGGAACAGAAGGCTGAAAATAAAGGGATTTTAGGTGTAATTGCGGATATCATCAAGGTTGAAAAGAAGTATGAAATTGCCATTGAAACGGCACTTGGAGGAACCATCCAGAATATTGTAACGGACAATGAAAATACGGCAAAGGGACTGATTGCTTATTTAAAGGAAAATAAGTTCGGTCGAGCCACGTTTCTTCCGTTATCTTCAATTTCCGGAAAAAATACACTTTCCAAGGAACCGTGTTTAAATGAAAAAGGCGTTATCGGTATTGCCAGCGATCTTGTGAAGGTATCCTTTGAATATGTGGAATTATCCAAATATCTTCTGGGCAGGGTTCTTGTGGTGGATAATATCGACAATGCTCTGGCAATTGCAAGAAAGTATAAGTATTCCTTAAGAATTGTAACACTGGAGGGAGAACAGCTGAATCCGGGCGGTTCCATGACCGGTGGTGCGTTTAAAAATTCCAGCAATCTGCTTGGACGAAGAAGAGAGATTGAAGAACTGGCGGCACAGATAAAGGAACTGTCAGCCAAAATCGAAAAAGATCAGGAAGAAGTTAAGAACTTAAGGGCACTTGTAGGGGAACTTCGAACCAATCTGGAAGAGAACAATAAGACGCTGCGGGATACACTGGTGCTTAAAAATACGGCTCAGATGAATTTAAAGCAGGCAATGGATAAGAAGGATGAAATCGTATCTTCTTATAAAGATTCTGCGGACGAAGCAGGTGAAATAGACCGTCAGATTGCAGAAATAAAAGGAAATCTGGATGGCATTTCTGGAGAACTTTCCGAACTTGACAGCCGTAATGCGGCGGCAGAAAAGAATATTTCAGATCTTACAAAAGAACTGGAGGATTACCGGCAGAAGGAGATGGAAAGTTCAAAACACACGGAAGAGATGCATCTTACATATTCCACGCTCCTTCAGAAGGATACATTTGTACTGGAGAACATCCGGCGTGTGGATGAAGAAATCAGCCGTTTGACGGATGAAATGCAGGAATTAAAGAATCGTATCGGAAGCTCAAAAGAGGAAATCGAGGCCAGAAAAAAGGATATTGGCACGTTAAGGCTTAACATTGAAGATTGTGTGAAGCTGATTCAGGAATATGAAGAAAAGACGGTGGAATTAAGAAAGCAGAAGGAAGACATGAGTTCCTCGCATAAGGCATTCTTTGAGAAGAGAGAAGTACTATCCGCCGCCATGGCAGAACTTGATAAGGAGTGTTTCCGCTTAAACAGTCAGATGGAAAAACTGAGCGAAGCAAGTGATGCTCAGTATGAATACATGTGGAATGAATATGAGATTACCATGAGTGTTGCAATTAAGCTTCGTGACGAGGAATTAAATGATTTGTCGGCAATTAAGAAAAATGTATCTTCGCTTAAGGGTTCCATTAAAGCCCTTGGAGATGTTAATGTGAATGCCATTGAAGATTACCGCGTATTATCCGAGCGTTATGAGTTCTTAAAGAACCAGCATGATGACCTGGTGGAAGCAGAGGCAGCCCTTCAGAAAATCATTGAGGAACTGGATACGGGAATGCGTGTTCAGTTTGAACAGAAATTTGCAGAAATCAAGGTGGAATTTGATAAGGTATTTAAGGAATTATTCGGAGGCGGCAAGGGTACACTGGAACTTGTGGAGGATGAAGATATCCTGGAAGCCGGAATCCGCATTATTTCACAGCCGCCTGGAAAGAAGCTTCAGAACATGATGCAGCTATCCGGTGGTGAAAAGGCATTGACAGCCATTGCACTGTTATTTGCAATTCAAAATTTAAAGCCGTCACCGTTCTGTCTTCTGGATGAAATTGAGGCAGCACTGGATGATTCCAATGTAACACGTTTTGCACAATATCTGCATAAGCTGACAAAGCATACACAGTTTATTGTTATTACACACCGTCGCGGTACCATGGCGTGTGCGGACAGGCTTTACGGAATTACCATGCAGGAGAAGGGCGTGTCTACGCTGGTATCCGTTGACCTTATCGAAAAAGATTTGGATAAGAATAACCAAAAGGAGTAAACATGGGATTTTTTAGTAAATTAGTTGAGGGTCTTTCAAAGACCAGAGATAATATTGTATCCGGAATTGATTCGGTCTTCAGCGGTTTTTCTGAAATCGATGATGATTTCTATGAGGAACTGGAAGAGATTCTCATCATGGGCGATGTGGGAGTTAAGACCACCCAGATGATACTGGACAGCCTGAAGGAGAAAGTAAAGGAAAATCATATCAAGAAGCCGGATGAATGCAAAGCACTCCTGATTGAAAGCATTAAGGAGCAGATGGATCTTGGGGAAAACAGTTATGAATTCGAAAACAGAAAGTCCGTGGTACTGGTAATCGGCGTAAACGGGGTAGGAAAAACAACTTCCGTGGGAAAGCTTGCAGGGCAGTTTACGAGCCAGGGAAAGAAGGTTGTCATGGCTGCGGCAGATACCTTCCGTGCGGCTGCCATTGAACAGCTTACCGAATGGGCACACCGGACTGGTTCGGACATTATTGCACAGTCAGAAGGGTCGGATCCGGCTGCGGTTATCTATGACGCCGTATCGGCAGCTAAGGCACGTAAGGCAGATATTCTTCTTTGTGATACGGCAGGACGTCTTCACAATAAGAAGAACCTTATGGAAGAACTTAGGAAAATTGACAGAATTATTGAAAAGGAGTATTCTGATGCGTATAGGGAAAATTTCATTGTTCTTGACGGAACAACCGGTCAGAATGCTCTGTCCCAGCTTAAGGAATTCAAGGATGTTACCAATGTAACCGGCATTATCCTTACCAAAATGGACGGAACCGCAAAGGGCGGAATTGCTGTTGCCATTCAGGCAGAATACGGTATTCCGGTCAAATATATCGGTGTGGGTGAACAGGTAAATGATTTACAGAAGTTTGACTCCGATGAATTTGTTAATGCACTGTTTCAGGTAAATCCGCCAGAAGAACAGGAATGATGAAATATGCCGGACAGGCATAAAAGCTATGGTTAATTTGAAAAGAAGAAAGAAGGATTTGTTGATGTTGACTTTGGAAAAATTTGAGGAAGCAGCCGAGAAAGTAAAAGAGGTTACATTGAATACCAATCTGGTGTATAGCGAATATTTTTCGGCACAGACCGGTAACA
>JAQXXN010000108.1 GCA_029226085.1 Thermoflexaceae bacterium | reverse complement strand
ATAAGGACTGTCCGGTTTGTGGAACCAAGCTAAAAAAGGAAGGATTTGACATTCCGTTTGAAACCTTCCTTGGATTTAAGGGAAACAAGGAACCGGATATTGACCTTAATTTTTCCGGTGAATATCAGAGTAAGGCACATGCATATACAGAAGTTATTTTCGGAAAAGGACATACATTTAAGGCGGGAACCATTGGTACAGTGGCAGATAAGACGGCTTACGGATATGTGGCAAAATATTATGAAGAACATAATATTCATAAGCGTCCGGCAGAAATAGCCCGGATTGCGGAAGGCTGTACCGGTGTTAAACGTACTACCGGACAGCATCCGGGTGGTATTGTGGTACTTCCTCACGGACTTGACATTAATACCTTTACTCCGGTGCAGCATCCGGCAAATGACATGACAACCAATATTGTCACGACACATTTTGATTACCACAGTATTGACCATAATCTGTTAAAGCTGGATATCCTGGGGCATGATGATCCGACCATGATTCGTATGCTTCAGGACCTTACAGGACTTGACCCAAAGGAAATTCCACTGGACAGTCCGGAAGTCATGTCCTTATTTAAAGATACATCGGCTCTTGGCATAACACCGGAGGATATCGGCGGCTGTAAGCTGGGGGCACTGGGGATTCCGGAGTTTGGAACGGATTTTGCCATGCAGATGTTAATTGATACCAAGCCACAGCATTTTTCAGACCTTGTGCGTATTGCGGGGCTTTCTCATGGAACGGATGTATGGCTTGGAAATGCACAGACTCTGATTCAGGAAGGAAAGGCAACCATTTCCACGGCAATCTGTACCCGTGACGATATCATGATTTATCTTATCAGCATGGGAATGGACAGTGAGCTTTCCTTTACCATCATGGAAAGTGTCCGTAAGGGTAAGGGATTAAAACCGGAATGGGAAGAGGCAATGCTTGCGGCAGGTGTTCCGGACTGGTACATCTGGTCCTGTAAAAAGATTAAATATATGTTTCCGAAGGCACATGCGGCGGCATATGTCATGATGGCGTGGAGAATTGCTTATTGTAAAGTGTTTTATCCGCTGGCCTATTATGCGGCATTTTTCAGTATCCGTGCCAAGGCATTTTCCTACGAGGTAATGTGCATGGGAAGGGATAAGCTGGAATATTATCTGGATGATTTTAAGAAACGGAATGATACCGGTGAACTTTCCAATAAGGAAGAGGGAATGCTGCGTGACATGAAGATTGTTCAGGAAATGTATGCCCGTGGATTTGAGTTTCTGCCAATTGATCTTTTCAAGGCGGATGCCCTGAGATTTAAAATCATGGATGGAAAAATCATGCCATCCTTAAATGCCATTGACGGTCTGGGTGAAAATGCAGCAGCGGCCATTGCGGATGCGGCAAAGAACGGGGAGTTTCTTTCCAAGGATGATTTCCGGATCCGTACCAAGGCAACATCAACACAGATTGAACTTCTGGACAGACTGGGAATTCTTGGAAATCTTCCGGATTCCAATCAGCTTTCCCTGTTTGACCTGTAATTGTACAAAATTGTATAAATAATTAAAAAAATACTTGCATTTTGTTTTATCATAGTGTATGATAGCAAAGTACCAAGTATGGTTCGTTGGTCAAGCGGTTAAGACGCCGCCCTCTCAAGGCGGAAACACGGGTTCGATTCCCGTACGAACTATTGACTATTTAAAATGAATAGCCCAACCCGAGAAGATGCTCCAAGTTTTTGGAGTATTTTTTTTATAATATAAAAAAATTAAAAAAAACACTTGCTTTTAGGGGATTTCTGTGGTTTAATGATAGATAGGTTATAAGTTTTACTGTAAGGAGTGGGCGTGAGTCCACTCTTTCATTTTGTCAAAACAAAAAAGAGGAGGTGTCTCATGGCAAAAAAGGAAGCTTATGAGCAAAGGACGGAAGAACTGATTATGCCGGTGATTGAAAAGAATCATTTTGAACTGGTGGATGTAGAGTTCGTGAAAGAAGGCTCCAACTGGTATCTTAGACTATATGTGGATAAGGAAGGCGGGATTACCATTGATGACTGTGAACTGGTCAGCCGGGCAATGAGTGATATTCTGGATAGGGAGGATTACATAGAGGAATCCTATATTCTGGAAGTAAGTTCTCCGGGACTTGGAAGACCACTTAAGAAAGACAAGGATTTTGTCCGAAGCATTGGTGAGGAAGTGGAAATCCGGCTGTATAAGGCTGTTGAGAAACAGAAAGAATTTACCGGAATCTTAAAGGATTTTGACAAAAATAGTGTAACAATAGAGTTAGAAAACGGTGAGGGCAGAATATTTAACAGAAGTGATATTGCCCTGATTCGGTTAGCATTTGATTTTTAAATTGGAGGATGGATAAATGAACAGAGAATTAATGGAAGCACTTGAGGTACTTGAGGAAGAGAAGGGAATTAAAAAGGACGTTGTAATTGCGGCAATTGAGAATTCTCTTTTGACAGCATGCCAGAAGCATTTTGGAAAGACGGATAACATTAAGGTATCCGTTGACAAAACAACAGGAGAGTTTAATGTTGTTGCAGAAAAAACGGTTGTAGAGGATGTTACGGATGATTTATCGGAAATCAGTCTTTCAAATGCCAAGATGATTAATGCAAAGTATGATCTTGGGGATCTGGTAAATGTTCCGATCAAGTCAACGGAATTCAGCAGAATTGCAACATCCAATGCAAAGAGTGTGATTCAGCAGAAGATACGTGAAGAAGAAAAGAATATGTTATATAACATTTTCTATGAAAAAGAAAAAGATATCATTACCGGTATTGTACAAAAAATTGATGACAAGAATATTTATATCAATCTTGGTAAGGTAGATGCGGTTCTTACAGAAAAGGAACAGGTTAAGTCAGAGCATTTTAAGCCAACGGAAAGAATTAAGCTTTACATTGTGGAAGTAAGAAATGAGAGCAGGGGACCAAAGGTGATTATTTCCAGAACCCATCCGGATCTTGTAAAGCGCTTATTTGAATCAGAAGTTGCTGAAGTAAAGTCCGGCGTTGTGGAAATTAAGAGCATTTCAAGAGAAGCAGGTTCCAGAACAAAGATTGCCGTGTGGTCTAATGACAAAAATGTTGATCCGGTAGGCGCATGTGTTGGTCTTAACGGTTCTCGTGTAAACTCTATTGTTCAGGAACTTCGTGGAGAAAAGATTGATATCATAAATTGGAGTGAAGATCCGGCAATATTGATTGAAAATGCGTTAAGTCCTGCAAAGGTCATCTCTGTCATTGCGGATGCAGAAGAGAAAACCGCCAAGGTGGTAGTACCCGATTATCAGTTATCC
>JAQXXN010000107.1 GCA_029226085.1 Thermoflexaceae bacterium | reverse complement strand
CTAATGTAGAGCCTCTAAGTCCTCTTGATTTCCAGGTTCCCATAAATGTTCTCCCCTAAGAAACCGCTGCATGTCCACAGGCAGCGGCGCATATATTCTTAACTTCTTGGCCGGTATGTGGATTTCAAAAGCATGAAGCAGCTGGCTTTTTATGTGGTACTTACTCTTTACGCTATCATTTTCTTTGGAATCCCCGTATTTATAATCCCCGATGAGCGGATGCCCCGTCGATGCAAGATGTGCACGAATCTGGTGGGTTTTACCGGTATGCAGCTTGATTTTTAGCAGGCTGTATTTTCCGTTATTACAGATTGGAATATATTCCGTAACAATCTTTTCCGCATCCTGGGATGGCATCTCCTTACTGACTGATACTTTATTCGTCTTTTCATTCTTTTGAAGATACCCGTTAATCACTGATCTCTGATGGATAACTCCCTTTACTACACAAAGATAATATTTTTCAATGGTACGCCCCTTAAGTCCCTCTGACAGCATCCTTGTTCCACAAAGATTTTTTCCAAAGGTAACGATTCCGGAAGTATTCCTGTCAAGACGATTACAAACGGATGGTTTTCTCATGGCGAGTTCTTCTCTTGAAATTGTACCATTTTTAATCAGATAATCAATAATGATTTCATTCATGGAGATATCTTTTTTTGTGGCTTTCTGGGAAAGAATTCCCACCGGCTTATTTACAAGAAGGATGTCTTCATCCTCATACAGAATGTCCGGTTCGTTATTAATTCCTGTACTATCCCATAGGATATCACCATGGAATTTATTTATGGTTTCATCGGCAAGAAACAGGCAGATTTTGTCTTTTTCATGGATGATTTCACTGCCATCCGCTTTGTGTCCATTTAAAGTAATATTTTTTTTGCGGAGCATTTTATAGATAAAGCTTTGCGGAGCCAGATTCAGATATTTCTTTAAGAATTTATCCATTCTCTGGCCGGATTCTTTTTCACTGATTTCAAATTCTCTCATGTTATATCACTAAAATTAAAAAATCATTTTTAATTCTTTCTGCCTTTTTTTCCTTATATTCCATGCCATTTAAAGCAATGGCACGCTTTTTAAAATCCTCGTAGTTCTTAAAAAGCTTTACATTTACCGTATCTCCGCAGGATTTAATAAAATCTGCAATACCGTTTTCAAAATAATTCACATCAAAATCCTGATTTCTGGTATAACAATAAATACAGGTATCGGTTATTATGGCAAATTCCACATAAATCACTTTTTCCCGGCAGCTCATGATACAGTCTGAAAGAAGGACTAATTGTTCTCCCTTTTCCTTTAATTCTTCATATTGCGCTGCATCCGGTGTCTTATGCCGGATTACCATAAAAAGAGTTACCGCGAATCTGGCGGCAGGAAGCACGCACACCACAGATATAACGGTGCAAATGTTATTTTTGGTACCACATACCAGAATTCCAAATATCAATATGGCAAAGACTACAAGAAATGCCACAGATACTTTGATAAGCTGGATTTTTTTCCGGTATTCCACGTACCCATACTGACCTTTTTCTATTGTTTTCATTTCATCATCCCCTATTGTATCATATTTCCAGATTATTCCAAAGTATTTTACTTAAATTTCATGACTAAAATCTCATGAAGCGGATAAAAACTTCATGAGGAATCATTTTGGCAAGAAGATGGAATCCTTTCATTCCAATGCCATAAACGGACATTTCTCTTCCTTTTCCTGCATCACATAAAGCTTTTTTCACAACCCTGTCTGCATCTGCCATTACAAGCTTTTTATAAAACGGTGTATGGCAAAAAGGATCTGCAACTGCAAAAAATTCCGTCTTAACCGGTCCGGGACAGATGGCCGTAACCGTTATGTTTCTCATTCTTAATTCTGCATTCAGGGCTCTGGAGAAACTGAGTACATAGGATTTTCCTGCCGCGTATACGGCAAATCCCGGCTGTGGCACAAAGGCAGCCGAAGATGCCATGTTAAGTATCCGGGCACCTTTTTTCATGTATGGTAACACCAGATGCG
The DNA here is from genome assembly GCA_029226085.1 of Thermoflexaceae bacterium. Classification (GTDB taxonomy): domain Bacteria; phylum Bacillota; class Clostridia; order Lachnospirales; family Lachnospiraceae; genus MGBC120314. The sequence continues at coordinate 7,060 of JAQXXN010000107.1, read as the reverse complement.
TCATATTGGTTAGCGCCTTACAGTTTAAATCAATCATGGAATTCCATTTTTCACTGTCTGCATCCGTGAAATCAGAAAGCCAGCCAAAACCTGCACTGTTTACCAGTATTCGCACATTGGGCTTTGCTCTGCAAAGAGTCTCCTTAAGTCTTTTTAAATCCTCTTCCTTACATAAATCCATATCCAGTATTCGAAGTGTTACAAAACATTCTAAAGCAAGCTTTTGAAGCTTATCTTTTCTTCGTGCGATAACCCATATTTCATCCAGCTTATGATATTTTTCTGAAATCTGTTTTACAAATTCCCTTCCCATCCCTGAGGAAGCGCCTGTCACGATTGCAATGTTCATTTCTGTTTTCCTTTTTTACCCGTTTTTGCGGAAGTTTCTTTTTTGTTTCCATGGTTACTGTTCTTTGTGGATGCATGAAGTTTTCTCGGAGGAATCAGACATTTTTTGTCAAATCCGATTAAATCACTTCGTCCTGCCGTAAGCAGTGCTTCTTTTACCAGTTCATAGTTTTCCGGTTTCTTATACTGAATTAATGCCCTCTGCATGGCTTTTTCCTTAAAGGAACGCGGAACATATACTTCCTCCATGGTGCGTGGATCCAGACCGGTATAATACATGCAGGTGGAAATCGTTCCTGGAGTAGGATAAAAATCCTGAACCTGTTCCGGCATATATCCGATATCGCGTACATATTCCGCAAGTTCTACAGCTTCCTTCATAGTTGAACCCGGATGGGAGGACATTAAGTACGGAACTACATACTGTTCCTTTCCGGTCTTCTTATTGATTCTTTCGTATCTGGCAAGGAAACTTTGATATACGTCATTTCCCGGTTTTCCCATTCGTCTTAAGACATTCTCGCTGACATGTTCCGGTGCTGTCCGAAGCTGTCCGCTGACATGATACTCACAAAGTTCCTTTAAAAAAGCATCGTCTGCATCTGCCATACAGTAATCAAACCGGATACCAGAACGAATGAATACTTTTCTCACTTTTGGCAGTTTTCGTAATTTTCGAAGCAGTTCCACATAATCCTTATGGGAAACGGTCATATTGGGACATGGCTTTGGAAAAAGACATTGACGGTTTGCACAAACACCCTTCGTCAGCTGTTTTTTGCAGGATGGATGGCGAAAGTCTGCCGTAGGGCCTCCCACATCATGAATATATCCTTTAAAGTCTTTATCTTCCGTCATTTTTTTTGCTTCATTAAGAATGGATTCATGGCTCCGAACCTGTACCACTCTGCCTTCATGAAAGGTCAGTGCACAGAAATTACAGCTTCCAAAACATCCGCGGTTACTTGTCAGTGAAAATTTTATTTCCGATAACGCAGGTATTCCGCCCTGCTTTTCATAAACCGGATGAAAGTCTCGCATGTATGGATATTCATAGATTCTGTCCATCTCTTCTGTTGTAAGTGGTGCTGCCGGAGGATTCTGTACCACATACAGCTTTTCTTTATATTTTTCCACAAGGGTTTTGGCCGTGATGCTGTCGGTATTGGTATATTGCACATGAAAGCTTTTAGCAAATGCCGTTTTATCGGATGCAATTTCATCAAATGACGGAAGCTCAATATAATCATAGAGATTTTCCGTATTTTTTGCTTTATAGACCGTTCCTTTAATGAAAGTAATGTCAGATACCGCAATACCACTGTCAAGTGCATCCGCAATTTCCACTATGGAATGTTCTCCCATTCCGTAAGAAATCAGATCTGCACCACTGTCAATCAGAATGGAGTGTTTTACCTTATCCGACCAGTAATCATAATGCCCCAGACGTCTTAAACTTGCTTCAATGCCTCCGATAATAATAGGTGTATCCTTATAAGTCTGCTTAATCAGGTTGCAATATACGATTGTTGCATAATCCGGACGAAGTCCATAGGCTCCACCCGGCGAATATGCATCCTGGTGCCTTCTTTTGTGGGCAACCGTGTAGTGATTAACCATGGAGTCCATGTTACCGCCTGAAACCAGAAAACCAAGTCTTGGTTTACCGAGAACCGTGACGCTCTCCTTCTTTTTCCAGTCCGGCTGTGCAATGATTCCCACTTTATATCCAAAAGCCTCCAGGGTTCTGCTGATGATTGCATGTCCGAATGACGGATGATCCACATATGCATCTCCGATGACATACACAAAATCACAGGCATCCCAGCCTCTTTTCTTCATGTCTTCCTTACTGATTGGCAGAAAATCTGTCGTCATGTTTTATTATTACCTCTTCTTTCTTATCCTTTCGCAAGAATCTGATGACGAAGAACAGGATTACAGCAAACGATACCAAAAGCACTATGATTAATCCCGTTAAAGGTGTCCGATCCCCTGTATCCACACCATTCTTTGGCTCAATGGATTCATCCGGAGTATCTTCGTCATCCCCTTCATCATCCGGCTTTGACGGATTCGTCAAGGCATCCCGCATGGTAAGAGTTCTTCCATCTTCGGATAATTCTCCGTTCTGCCGAACAAGCTGTATGGTTCCATCTGTATTGATGCGGAAAGAAATACTTTCTGCAAGTTCATATCCTTCCGGTGCCGTAATTTCAGTCATGGAATACAGTATATCAAACTTAAGGTCTCCTTTAACACCGGCAATTAATTCCTTTGCGTCATTTCCGGATGTCCACGAAACAATCTCCGTACCGGAAGAATTGGTTATCGTAATGACTGCACCAGGAAGTTCTTCCGTACCGCCCACAGCCTTCTTGCTAAGACAGACTTTTTTAAGGCTTGACTTATCTATACTGTCATACATGACAAGGGTATTGCCCATTGCAGCACCATCCAGAAGATTTCCTTCCACAGACAGGATTTCCACATTGGCATCCTCATCCGTTTTAAAATGAATCGGACTGGTTATTGTATATCCAAACGGAGCTTCCACTTCTTCCAGAATATACTCCGTATCTGGAAGAATTCTGTCCGACGCATTGCCAAAATAAATCTTTTCTGCTTCACTGCCGGTAGTCCATTCTTTAACAATGTTTCCAGATGTATCTTTCAGCCGTAACTTTGCTCCGGCAAGTTCCGTAATGTCTCCGGTGCCTCGTTTACTGATGGTGATATATTGACACCGGTTATAAATGAATTCGTGCGTTTCATCCTTTTTGATTTCCACAATGTAGGATGGCTCCTGGACACTGTAAAATTCAGGGACAGTCGTTTCACTCAGATAATATGTTCCATACAAAAGATCCGTAAAGATTATCCTTCCATCGTCGCCTGTTATACCCGTCCGGGTAACCGTTGTGTCTTTATTTATCAGTGTAAACTCCGCACCGGTAACTGCCATATCCTTTTGATCCAGCTCACTCTTATGAATAATCAGTTTTCCAGTAGCTCTTGCATCACTGACTACAACCGGCTGTGCATCTACAGCAACCGGAACATTTATTTCTATCCAGTTTTCATCCAGCTTATAGTCTGTTGGCGGCGTAACTTCTTTAAGGTAATATGTTCCGTATGGAATATCGCTAATGACACCTACACCTGTCTCATCCGTGACAACAGAAGCAATCTTATTGGTTTTTGTGGCATCAAATAATTCATATCTTGCATCCTTCAGGCTTACGGAATCATTACCTGTTTCTGTCTTACGGATGGAAAGCGATGCTACCTTGGCGTCATTTTTTACAATACATTTTTTTTCTGATTCAGAATCAATCGTAATGTAATAAATTCTTTTCGTTTCATCATCCGGCAAAATATAATTTTCCGGAGCATCTGTTTCTACCAGAATATATTTGCCATAGAGAAGGTTACCAATCCGAAGATATCCTTCTGTACCGGTCTGGGTCACTGTTGTATCTGCAGTCGGCCATATTAGATTAACCTCTTTTACCGTATCATCGCCATCATTCGTATAGAGTTTAAACTTGGCACCTGCCAGCGGTAACAGGGTTTTGGAATCCCCTTTGTAGATAGCCAGTGTTCCGCGAAGCTTGGAATCCGATACAACTGCACGAACATCATTGTTTGAATTATCCAGGGTAACCACAACGGAATGGGTAGTTTCATCCACCTGATAGCTTCCCATTCCTCCGGAAGCATTTTTCAGCTTTAAGGAGTATCCTTCCGGTGCAATGACTTCTGTTATGGTATAAGTATCATACGGAAGAGTGAAGCTTACCATGCCGTCTTCTGTTCCGTTATTTCTGGTTTCCGCCGAGACAATTTCGTTTCCCTGACTGTCAAATACCTTAAATACTGCTCCGTTAAGTCCACTACTGTCCCCATCCTCACCGGTCTTCTTAATGGTTATTTTTCCGGTTGTAATAATTTTTTCATTGGAAACAGTAAGTTTGACATTACTTTCATCAACATCCGCCGTACTTGCATCATCCCTGCCGATGCTGATTGTATACGGTGTTTCATTGGTTAAGTATCCGTCAGGTGATTTTACTTCATAAATGACATAATCACCATACGGAATTTCCTCAAAAACAAGCTTGCCTAACGCATTGGTTATTCCCTCACTTACCGCCGTTTTACCGGCAAGACCAGCAAGTCCGGTTACTGTTTCAACATCCGAAGCTTTATAAAGCTTAAACTGTGCACCCGTCAGATAATTTCTTCCTGCAGAATCCGTTTTGGTAATGGTTACACTGCCATATGGCTCATCATACAGGGTAAATGCATGCTTATCACCGGAAACGGCTGTGTTACTTCCGGATACCATGGTAATCTCTCCCGATGCATTAATTTGAAGGGTAATTTCGGATGTAGCAAAATAACCATCCGGCGCCGTATCTTCACGGAGAACATAGGTACCGGCAGAAAGAATATCCGTATTGTACTTTGCTTCCTCTTCTGTTCCCATCCGGAAAGTGGTAATCATACCGGTGTTCCAAATCTTTTGAATGGCAGGCACGCCGGTATTGGTAAGTACCAATGTGGCACCGGAAAGTTCTGTATCTTCCCCAAGTGCTTTCTTGCTAAAAGATAACTTAATCCTTTCATTGGTAATTACAAGCGGCGAACCCTCCGTTGTATACATTCCTTCCGTTGTATCATCCAGAATAACCTTAATTGGTTCATTCTGTGCAATAAATCCAACCGGAGCTGTCTCTTTCAGATAATAGGTGCCATATTCAATACCGTGGAAGGTTACCAGACCATTTGCATCGGAAGACAGGAGTGATTCGCCGGTAGGATAAACCTTATTGGTGCATGCCTTATCGGAATATAATGCAAACTGCGCCCCCTTTACACTAATTGAAAGGTTATCCTTATCTGCCTTGCGAATGACAAAATCACGTGTCTTTTTGGTGTTCGACAGAGAAAATTCCAACAAACCGCCGGTAGGGTCATTATTACCGTTTAATGTCAGCGGATAACTCGTGTTATCCACAACAGTGGTATGATCTAACGTAAAATAATATTCCATTCCATTCTGTGTTTCCACTTTTTGCACAGCCGCAGAAGCATTTCCAACGGTAATGTCAATGGAATCACTCTGGGTCAGCTGATAATCCTTTGGTGTTGTCCGCTCTATAAGAACATAATTGCCATACTTTATATTTTCAAATAAAACGCTTCCGTTTTCATCCGATTCCAGATCATTAATCCATACACGTTCCGAACCGTCCAGACGATACAGGGAGAACAATGCTCCAGATAACTTGTCTCCTGTTGAGACATCTTTCTTAATCAGCCGGAGTGTTCCGGTCTGGTCTTCCTTTTTCTGATTATAAATATCCAGTGAGACTCCTGTTTTTCTTCCGGTTCCATCTACCATGTTAAAACGGGATTCATTTAATTCCACAGCTTCCGGACTTGCAGGAAGAACATAAATCACACCTTCACCGGTTGGAGCCGTTACTTCTTCAAAATAGTATGTATTATATTTTAAACCATTAATCCGAAGCTGTCCTGCAGCATTGGTGGAATACTTTCCGGATATCGCATCATAGGAACCATATCCTGATTGCGGCTCTGTGGTAAGATATTCCGGATTACCGTCCTTCAGATAATAAACCTTAAATTGTGCGCCTGCAAGCGGCTTATTTACACCGTTTTCAATGGAAGCATCCCGTTTGGTAATCATGATGTCACCAACCGGTTCATCAACCATGGTTAGCGTAAGATTATCGGAAGAAACAACTGCATTGGATGCACCTGTTGTAAGCTTAACGGTGTCATTGACAGAATCATACTGTATTTCAAATGGGATTTCCGCACCAACCGCATAACCGGCCGGTGCATTTTTTTCCACCAGAATATATTTGCCCGGTTTTAACTGATACTGTCCCGGATCATCACCAAGATAAAGTGTCTGAACCGTGTCAGCCGTTGTAAATGCAATTAGTCTATTCCTGTTATATGACGTGCCGTCATATTGTGTATTGTCATCCGCCGCCTTAATATAAAGTCCTGCTCCTGCAAGCTGTCCTGTCTTATTAGAAGCTGTTTTTCCAATGCAAAAAGATAATCTGGTATCGGTGACTTCCACGGAATAATTATTGCTGGCATCAAGTGTATCACCATTAATTATGATATTACGGCTCTCATCATCAATAGAAAAATATGCCGGTGCATTGGTTTCTTCCAACATATATGTACCATACGGAAGGCCACTAAAAGTTGCTGTTCCGCTGTTATCCGTTGTCTGGGTTCCAATCACGGTACCGGTTGTCGTATTTGTAAGTTTAAATGAAGCTCCGGAAAGCACGTTGGAAGTACCGCTTTCTTTCTTGATAATCAACAGATTTCCCTTAAGCTGCTTATTCGATACATCGACAGAAAAATTTACCTCAGCCGGGGAAACATTGCCAATGGTGATGTTCTCACCCGGATATGTCATTTCATAACCGGCAGGAGCCTGTATTTCTTCCAGGTGGTATGTTCCATATGGAACATTGTTAAATACTGCATTTCCATCCTTATCCGTAGTCTGTTCTGCGGTATATGTCTTGGTATCTCCCGTGCTTGTAAGCCGGAATACGGCACCGCTTAATTTCTTTGTCGAATCATCTGCATCCGTCTTATGAACGGTTACCGTACCATACAAAATAGTCTGTACATTATTTTTAATACTAAT
>JAQXXN010000106.1 GCA_029226085.1 Thermoflexaceae bacterium | reverse complement strand
TTGTTTCACTGTTTGATTATCAAGGTTCTTTTCTTTACGGAAGCGCCTTTGGAGCTTTCCGTTCTGCCTCCCCTCAACGGGTCAGCTTGTTTATAATATCACTTTAAATTTATAAAGTCAACAACTTTTTACAAAAATTTTGACAAATTTCTTCAAAGCTTGTAAACAGGCTTAAAACCGGCATAATATCTCACTAAGAATGAATCACTTTTTCCAGTTCCTCAAAATTACTTACAATATACGTTGCTCCATTTTGGCAGAATTCCTCACGATTACCATACCCCCACAGAACACCTGCTGAATCAATATTACATTCTTTTGCTCCCAGAATATCATGCTTTCTGTCTCCAATCATCAGCACATTTTCCGTAGAACTTATGTTACAACATTTCAGTGCTTTCCTTATGACATCTGCCTTGGTTTCCAGACTGGCATCCATACTGCTTCCACACATGCAGTCAAAATACCGGTCCAATCCAAAATGCTTCATGATATCCACGGCATAATGCTCCGGCTTTGATGTTGCAAGCACCAGTTTACAGCCACTTTCCCTGCACCTATTCAGAAATTCATCCATTCCGGGATAGACTTCATTTTCAAAAAGTCCCTTCACGCCAAAATACTCCCGGTAATAATTCACGGCAAGCTTTGCTTTCTCTTCATCAAATCCGTAATACTTCTCATAGGATTCCAGAAGTGGCGGCCCAATGAACGGATAAAGACTGGTTCTGTCTTCAACTTTAATTCCGAATTTTTCAAGGGAATAAATAATCGAATTGGTAATTCCCATTCCCGGATCCGTCAAAGTACCGTCCAAATCAAAAAACAAGTACGGATATCTCATTCTATTTCTCTCGCTTCCACTTCTATGATATCGCTGTTTTTCTTCATCTTCATCAGATTTCTGGTAATCAGGAATGTTGTCACAAAATCAGTAACGCCGCTAAATATTAATCCAAGACCAATCAGCATAATCAATGTTGTTACTGCACCAAACGGATTTAATATCAAAACAATGCCAAATACAATATTCAAAATTGCAAAGGCCAAAACTGCCGTTGAACCACTATAATGCATCTTATGAAGCCCGATTGCATTCTGAAGTTTGGATATACCGCTTATGGTGATGACAACTCCAAGCAGTATTGGGATAATGGAAACAACACTGTCAACACGCATAAATACAAAAACACTTGCCATAACCAGCACAATACCGATTACAAATTCATTTCCCACAAAGCTATATGACACATCTTTCGTAATAAAGCGATACAAAAAGCTTAATCCTGCAATTAAAACAACTGTTGCGAATGCATAACCTATGGTTCTGGCCGTAGAGCCCGGGAAAAGTGTAAGAATTATTCCTACAATCACATAGATTAATGATGATATCATTGCGTTTTTCTTCATTTCTTTTAATACATTCATAATGGTACCTTGCCTTTCTTTATATCACATAAAATAAGCCACTTACACTCTGAAAATACTTCCACCGATAAATTCCCTGATAATGGAGTTTTTCGGAATATCTTCCGTACTGATGCCCAGAAAATAATCCAGGAACTTAAGAAGCCTTTTTGCTTCATAATATTCCGGTTCATCCTTGCCTATCCCAAAAAGCAACGGTTCCGCATTCTGTTTTAATACTGCCAGCTCATAGATCAGTGCAGAATTAAACATAACATCTGCTTCCTCCTGATACGGGAAGATGTTTTCCTCTTCTCCCCTTCTTACAGAATCCCACATCTGCAGTGTACGCTTTGCACTTGCTCCCCTTGTTCTTGCATCACGAACCATCCGGCGCAGCAGACGTCCGTCCGTTGTAGGAATCCGGTTATGTTCGTCAATATTTAACTGGGTAAGTGCACTGATATAAATCTTGAATTTGTTTTCAGCCGGAATACTGCTTGAAAGCTTGTCATTCAGGCAATGAATTCCTTCAATGACCAGAATTTCATCCTGATTCAGTGTCAATGTATTTCCTTTGTACTCTTTTTTTCCTGTTTTAAAATTAAAAGTTGGTACTTCCACTGTTTTACCATGTAAAAGATCCATCATCTGCTGATTAAACAGGTCAATGTCAATTGCCTCAAGACATTCAAAGTTATAATCACCGTTTTCATCCTTCGGTGTCTGTTCCCGTTCCACAAAATAATTATCCACCTCTATGGTATGTGGTTTTAAACCGTGAGCCTTTAACTGTACGGCAAGACGGTGGGAAAATGTGGTCTTTCCGGAAGACGATGGACCTGCAATCATGATAAATTTTTTATCCGGTTTTGACGCAATTTCCTCTGCAATATCCGCAATCTTTTTTTCCTGTAAGGCTTCCTGTACAAGAATCAGTTCACTGATATTTCCGGATGCAATGGCATCATTCAATGCCCCAACCGTATCTACATTCAGCATGTTGCCCCATCTGGTTGATTCCTTCAATACATTAAACAACTTGTGCTGAGGCTTGAATTCCGGTACCATATCCGGTTCTTCCTTGGTCGGAAGTTGTAATACAAAGCCTTCATCATACTGATATAGGTCAAAGGTATCCAGCATTCCTGTGGAAGGAGCCATATAACCATAATTATAATCTTCAAATCCATTCAGTTCATAAATATTTACACGTGACACACGGCGGTACTTGAATAGTTTTACCTTATCCTCCATTCCGTGTTTTCTGAAAAGTTCCATTGCCTGTTCCGTATTCATGCTCCTCTTCTTAATTGGAAGATCCAGGCTGATGAGCTCCAGCATTTTTAGTTTCACTTCCAGAAGGAATTCTTCCGTCACCTCAATATCGCCTTCAATATCGCAGTAATACCCTTTACTGAGAGAATATTGTACGCATATTTTTTTTATCTTATTTGCCGGAACAACATCATATAATGCGGATAACATCAGCATGCATACACTTCGCTTATATGTCAGGTTTCCGATTACCGTGTCTGTCGTGACAAATTCCACAACTGCATCATCCGGCACTTCTTTTGTAAGTTCTGTCAGCTTACCGTTTACTTTTGCCAGAATAATGTCATGTTCAAAATCTTTTTTTGCATACTTTGCCAGTTCCAATAGCACCTTACTCATACATATTCTCCTTTCAAAAAGACAATTTATAATATTTTATATGGTACACCCGACTTGCAGGTAATAATTCTCACATCACTGCATTCCCGTTCCAGAAATTTTGCCATGTAATCAATAAATACATATTCAAGGCCATAATGTCCTGCATCCACCACGGTAATTCCCGCTTCCACCGCATCCAGTCCATCATGATGTCCGATATCTCCTGTAATCAGAAGGTCTGCTTTTTTTGCAACGGCATGTTCTATCATTCCCTTACCCGAACCCGGAGAAATAGCGACTCTTTTTACTATTTTATCAGTATCTCCATAAACTATGACATTTTCCAGTTCAAAACTTGCCTTAAGCTTTTCAATCCAAACCATTGCCGAGCTTTCATAAACATCCGAAACTCTTCCGATTCCTTCTTCCACACCATCTCTGACTGCCGTAACCTCCAGCACTTCCGGAGCCTCCAGTCCCAGCATGGATGCAGCCAGAGAAGCCATTGCCTTTACATCAAAATTTGTATGCGCCGCATAACAATTAATTCCATTATGTATCAGCTTAATCAGCCTTTTTCCGATAATATCATCAGTATTAATTTTGCGTATTTTTCCAAAAATCAACGGATGATGTGTTAAAAGCATATCCACCCGCTGCTTTACTGCTTCCTCTATAACCTCGTCTGTTGCATCCAGTGCAATCATGATGCTCCTTATCTCCGACTGTGCATCTCCTGTAACAAGTCCGGGATTATCCCATTCACATGCTGCATTAAGTGGACACATTTCTTCAATCTTTTCAATCACTTCACTGCATTTCATAATATCCTAACCCTTCTTTCATGCATTGAATTTCTTCTTCCAGTTCCAACCGCCTCTTCTCGGAATGACTTGTAGAAAAATTCTTTAAGTTTCCATACAGAATTTCTGCCTTTTTTAATTCTTTTTCCAGATACTTTTTCAGTATCGGATTCTTCTTTGTAAGCAGACAGCTGCCATATCGGTATTCCGCCAATGTATCGTATGACTGTCTCCCATGATACGCCTTTATGATTATGTAATATTTACCATCTTCCACAAGCATTCTTTCCTCTGCAATGGCAAATCCATTCTGATGAAGATACCTTCGTACCAGTTCCACATCCGTATGTGGTGACACAATCAGTTCCTGCACCGTGTCAAGAACCGCTTTTCCTTTTTCTAAAAGACTTGTAATCAGAATACCACCCATACCTGCCATGATTACTGTATCTGCTTCCGATGGATGCAATTCATCCAGTCCGTCTGACAATCTGGTTTCTATCTTATCTTCCAGCCGGTACCGTGCGATATTGGTACGTGCCTTTCCAAGCGGTCCTTCTGCCACATCCATTGCAATCACCTTTTCACAGATTTGCTGTTCTATCAGATAAATTGCAAGATATCCGTGATCCGTTCCCACATCACATACAGCAGCATTCCTTGTAACCATGTCTGCAATTGTTTGAAGCCTCTTTGATATATCCATGGCTCCTCCCTTTAGTCAAGATAATCCTTAAGCTT
>JAQXXN010000105.1 GCA_029226085.1 Thermoflexaceae bacterium | reverse complement strand
CGATATAGGTTGTTTTTGGGGGTATGGTATAGTATAATAAAAGTAATATGTAGGCAAAGTATTCGAAAGAGTATGACGCAAAGCTATAGGGCCTGAATTAAGTATGGCAGCCAGTTGCACGGTTAAAGATGAAGGCACATTGTTATGATATAATGTGCTCTTTTTTTGCTATAAGAAATTGTGATTGTATGTACATAATTAAGTATGACATAAATTATTTTTGTAAATAACTTTAGAAGGAGAAGACAAAGGATGAAAATGAAAAAAATTGTAAGTTCCCTGCTTATTCTGGCTATGGGTGTATCATTACTGGCCGGATGTGGAAGTAAGGAGGCAGAAGAAGCACAAGGGAAAGAAAAAGTGGTTGTTGCACTTTGGGGCAATCAGATGCTGGAGGGATATACGCAGTATCTTTGCGATAAATTTCCGGATGTGGATTTCAAATTTGAGTTAGTAGCAAATTCAACAGACTATTACAGATTTCGCCAAGATCATGAAGATATGCCTGACATCCTGACCGTGCGCCGTTTTTCTCTGAAAGATGCAGTGGTGTTGAAAGATTATCTGTATGATCTTGGAGATACGGAATTAGCTTCTACTTATTATGGAACTTACCTCGATAATTATACTTATGATGATGGAACGGTAAACTGGCTCCCTGCCTGCGCAGAAGTAGACAGTTTGATCATCAATGAAACTTTATTTGAGGAATATAATATACCTATTCCTACCGATTATGACAGTTTTATTGCAGCTTGCGAAGCATTTGAAGAAGTTGGTATTAAAGGTTTTGTGTCAGATTTTGCATCTGATTTTACGTGTATGGAAGTTTTGCAGGGAATGTCATCGTCAAATCTTCTTTCTATGGAGGGAAGAGAGTGGCGTCAACAGTATGAAAGTGGAAGTACAAACCAGCTCTCTGAAGAGGTCTGGATACCAGTATTCGAAAAATTCTTTGATTTGACAGAGAAAGCGGGTCTGGCTGAAGAAGTTGAATGGGTAAACAGGACTCCAAAGGATATGTTTATAGAGGGTAAGGCAGCAATGTACCGTGGTACCGGCGCAGATGTTATCACATTTCCCGGCCGGGGAGAAGATAAAGTCTCACTTCTTCCATATTTTGGAGATAAGGAAAGTGAGAACTGGTATCTGACATATCCGGCATTCCAGGTGGCAGCCAGCAATAACGGAATGGACAATCCGGAAAGGGAAAAGCTGATTTTAGACATTATGACAGCTATGCTGAATCAGGAAGGACAGGAAAGAATCTCTTATGGTAAGAACATGATTCCATATAATAAGAATGTAACATTGGAGTTGTTACCTGAGCTGGAGAACCTGAAACCTTACATTGATGAAAATAAGATGTATATACGTCTTGCTTCTAATGATATGTTCCGTATCTCTCAGAGTGTGGTTCAGCAAATTCTGAAAGGTGAGATTAAGACTCCGGAGGAAGCTTTTGATGCATTTAATTCCGAATTGGAAGGTGGGGATTCAGAGAATCAGGTAGTAGCACATATTGATACTTCATATTCTAATGAATTTACAACCGAACATGGAAATCAGGCAGCTTCTGCTATCTGCAATACCATGAGAGAGGAAGCAGGTGTTGATGTGTTATTTGGGCAGTCATGTTATATCGCATCTGATATTTATGAAGGAGACTATACAGAAAAAGATCTGGAATACCTGTCAAAGAACGATGGCGGATGGCCGGTAAGAACAGATTTGACCGGAGAGCAGCTTTATCAGGTGGTGGAGGAAACGCTTGCACTGAAATCAAATCGCGGTGGTGTCTGCAATGACAGTACGCTGTACGTGTCCAGTGGTTTCGAGATGGATATTTCCAGAACAGAGGATGGCTATACATTGAATAACTTGACACAGGATGGGAAAGACCTTGACCGTACTGCAACCTATTCTGTCATTATCTATAGTGACCGCGACTGGTATATACCGGTTTTACAGGAAAAGGTTGGATTTGAGGTAATGCCGATTGAAACAGTTCCGAAAGCAACCGAGTTAATTAAGCAGCGACTTGTGGAAGAAAAGAAACAGCTTGCGGAACCTACAGATTATATTACGATAAAATAGTAATTAGTAGTATGAAATGCAGATGGCGGATAGGGAGATGACAAAGTGAACAACGACAGGATACATAATAAAACGCTAAATAAATATATTATTCCTCTGCTGTCCGTATTTGTGATGGTAGTAAGTCTGGTGCTCGGCATTGCTTATATTCGTTCTTTTATGATGCGGCAGATAACAGAGGAACGAACAAGCCAGCTGGACGAGATGATTGAACAGATTCGTGTGAATTTGGAGTATGGATTGGAGACGCACTGGAATCTTCTGGAAGGAATTGATATGTCTGTAAAGGGAAAGCACTACAGTGACATACAGAACCTTACAGAAGAAATCGGGCATCTGGAAGATACATTCCGACTGGAGTCTTTTGGTTGTAGAATTCTGTTGATAGAGTCAACCGGTACAGCATGCCTGAGTGATGGTCTGGGTGGAATCTTTGATGATATGAAGTATCTTTCAGACGGTGCAGAAAGAAAAACCTTTGTTTCCGATACCAGTAATGTGGATGGAACTTTTCTGGCATTTGCACAAAAACTGAGCAGACCGGTTACGGTTGGAACGGACAATACTAATTATACTCATATCATTCTTTTAAAAGATATTAATGAAGTAAAAAAATACTATACAACAAAGTCCTATGGAGGACATGTCGCCACCTATATCATTAAACCGAATGGTACGCTGGCATATTATGATTCGGAGGTAGAGGAC
>JAQXXN010000104.1 GCA_029226085.1 Thermoflexaceae bacterium | reverse complement strand
TTTACCAACTGTTCAGGAGAACCCATGAGCAGACAGGGCTTCTGGAAGCTGATTAAGGGGTATGGGGATCAGGCAGGAATCGGTTCGGATATTACGCCACATACTTTAAGACATTCTTTTGCTGCACATCTTGTTGAGAATGGTGCAGATTTGAGGGCGGTACAGGAAATGCTGGGACATTCGGATTTGTCGACAACACAGATTTATGCAACCATGGCAAATAACCGTATCCGTGAAGTATATGCGAGAACACATCCACGTGGAAGTGGAAATATATAATTAAGAAAGACTGTTTTCAGGGTTACTTTTTCTGAAAACAGTCTTTTTCGTTGAAAAACAAATGAATTAGTAATAGTGTGGTGTGCTTAGCACCTCAAACTTACTGTAATATTTAAAAATTGCTTTTGCTATAATATAATCTTTTGGAACGTATGTATTTTCCCAGAAACGGGAATCCTTGGAGTCGTTACGGTTGTCACCCATGACAAAATAGCTGTCATTCGGAACGATGAAGAGGTAATCCTGAACGGATCTCATTTCTTCTTTCAGATAGGGTTCGTTTAGGATGACTCCGTTCACATAGACATTGACGCCGTTTTCTTCACGCTTAATTTCCACAATGTCTCCTGGAAGGCCGATAATCCGCTTTACGAATTTCTGGCTTGTATCATCCGGGTATTTGAAGATAATGATATCTCCACGCTTTGGCTCCGAGAAAAGATAAGAAAGACGGAATCCAATCAGACGATCCCCTTCCATGATGGTATTATTCATGGAGCCGGTTGGAACGGATGCGTTTACGATTACATAGTTGTTTATAAGCAGGGCAAGAATCACGGCGACACAAAGAATTTTTACATAACTGAAAAGTTCTTTTAAGATGGAATGTTCCGTATTCTCACCCGATGTTTTATTGTTCGACGTTTCAATCGGAATATCAATCTCATCCAAGGCCTTTTTTATTGAAGATAAATCTTCTAAATCATCCGTATCTTCAAAAAAATCATCCGGTTTCTTTTGATCTAATAACATACTGCCTCCAAAATATTAAAAGGTTATTCTTTATTCATGAATCATAAGCTGCATGATTTCATTGCTTCTTGCGATAAACTTTGTCATCTGTTCCGGAGCAAGCTGTCTGGAACTGATTAATGCAAGATCATATAACTGATTGCAGAGAATATCGGCTTTATCACTTTCAGGATTGTCGATTAGATATTTGACAAGGCTGTTATTGGCATTCAGTATCAGGGTCTCACCGGTTGGGCCAAACATGGATGGATCCATTCCTGTCATACCATAAGCCTTCATCATATCCTGCATACGTCTGCTTTCTTCATTGACGGTAATCATGGAAGAAATGTGCTCATTCTTTAATTTGTCAACTTTAATTTCCAGCTTGTCATTGTTTAATTCCTTTTTAAACAGTTCCGTAAGTTTCTCGGAGATATCCTTTAATTCATCTTCGGAAACTTCTTCTTTGAATACGCTGGAAAGATCAGCATCAATACGGACAAATTTCACACCTTCGTTTTTCTGCTCCAGATGTGTGATGAATGGGGCATCAATATTGTGATTTAAAATAACCGCATTCAGGTTTTCTTCCTTAAACATATTGATGTACTGGCTCTGTTCGATTTCATTTGTTACATAGAAAACAGTATTTTCATGACGTTCCTTATTTTCTTCCAGACATTCGGAGAGAGTCAGGTATTTGCCGCTTAAATCCTTAAAGATAATGGACTCTTTCATCTTTTCGGCGAATTTTTCATCCTTTAAACAGCCGAATTTGATAAACGGATTGATGTCATCCCAGTATTTTTCATAATTTTCCTTGTCTGTCTTAAACATGCCGGAAAGCTTGTCAGCAACCTTCTTGGTAATGTAATCGGAAATCTTCTTGACGAAACCGTCGTTCTGCAGGGCACTTCTGGAAACGTTAAGCGGAAGGTCCGGACAGTCGATGACACCTTTAAGGAGCAGAAGAAATTCAGGAATTACTTCCTTTATATTATCTGCAATGAATACCTGGTTGTTATATAAATTAATGGTGCCTTCCAGTGTATCATATTCATTATTCAGTTTCGGGAAATAAAGGATACCTTTTAAGTTAAACGGATAATCCATGTTCAGGTGAATCCAGAATAAAGGCTCCTTGTAATCATGGAATACTTTACGGTAGAAATCCTTGTATTCTTCGTCACTGCATTCGTTTGGATGCTTGTTCCATAACGGGTTCTTATCATTGATTGGAACCGGTTTCTTTTTCTCTTTCTTAGTGGTATCTTCGGAATCTTTTGCGTCCTCGGAAGCAGTATCGGTAAGCTCTTCTTCCGTATCCTCTTCTTCCGGCTTTGCATTCTCGTTAATTAAGAAGATATCAACCGGCATAAAGGAACAGTATTTGGTCAATACTTCACGTGCACGGTATTCATTGGAAAATTCGTAGCTGTCCTCATTCAGATAAAGAATAATCTGAGTACCGATATCGGTTTTGCTGCCTTCACTCATTTCATAATCCGTACCGCCGTCACATTCCCAATGTACCGGTGCAGAACCTTCTTTATAGGAAAGAGTATCAATGGTTACACGGTCAGCAACCATGAAAGCAGAGTAGAAACCAAGACCGAAATGACCAATAATCTGATCTTCATTGGTTTTATCCTTATACTGCTCAAGAAAAGCAGCAGCACCGGAAAATGCAATCTGGTTAATGTATTCATTTACTTCATCGGCTGTCATGCCGATACCGTTATCTGTAATGGTAATGGTTTTCTTTTCCTGATTGACACGAACCTCGATTTTAAATTCTGTGTCTTCCGGAATGGAGTATTCACCCATGATATCAAGTTTCTTTAACTTGGTAATGGCATCACATCCATTGGAAACTAATTCCCTGTAAAAAATATCATGGTCGGAATAGAGCCATTTTTTTATGATAGGGAAAATATTTTCGCTGTTAATTGAAAGACTGCCTGTTTTTGTAGACATGCATAATCACTCCTTTAAATTCAATTCATTTGATATGGAATATATTAAATCAGTTGGAGTGTAATGTCAAGAAAAAATTAGCACTCATTTAAAAAGAGTGCTAACAAAACGAATATTCAATGGAATTATCATCGAGAAAACGGGTTATGAAGGCATCAAATGTCTTGTCAAGAGATTTATCCAGGGTAAAAATCTTAAGGGAGGTTCCGGTGGTCAGGGTAAGGGAACCGTTTTCATATTTTATATTAAGAAATAGTCCGTCAATGTCAGATTCTTTATAATCGGAAAGACTGGAAAGAATTTTCTTGGTATTGCAGGCATCCAGACGAAAAACAAATTTAAAATAAGAAGGAAGGTTTTTCCCTTTTATGATTTCGTAGCATACAGGCCGCAGAAGTTCCCATGGATTGTAGTCACCGGTGTCGGTATCATCCTGTTCTTCCTGCGTAAAATAGGATGGATTTTTCCTGCCGTTTATGGTAAATACAGAATGGGTTAAAATCTGGGCTTCCACAAGGCTCCATCCGGAAAAAGTGTCCTTTACAAGCAGATGGGAAGTGAAGGTTTTTAGGTTGGTTATTTTAGCGGAAATCATATGTGCCTCCTTGTTTTACAACTGTTAATAGTATAAAATAGAATTGCATTTAAAACAAGGCTGATTGCATGTTTACAGGAGGAAAATTGATGATTGATGAGTTTTTTGATTTTATAAAAAGAGGAACCTGTCCGTTTACCGTTGTGGAGGAAGCAGTAAAAGAACTGCAATCCAAGGGATTTACAGAGCTGTGCATGAAAAAGGAATGGCAGATTGAGCAGGGAAAGAAATATTTTGTTAAGGTGTATGACAGCACTCTGATTGCATTTTCTGTGGGGAGAAAATTCGGATACTATGACCGGATCTGTATTGCGGCTGCACACACTGACCAGCCGTGTTTTGTAATTAAGCCAAATCCTGTAATGAAAAGCGGAAAATATGTAAAGATTGACGTGGAAAGTTATGGCGGGGCAGTTTTAAATACATGGCTTGACAGACCCCTGGGACTAGCCGGATGTGTGGTAAGCCGTACAAAAGACATGTTTGCACCGAAAATTACCGTGGTGGATTCTAAGGAGCCTGTCATGGTAATTCCGAATCTTGCCATTCATTTTAACCGGGATGTGAATAAGGGGATAGAGCTTAATAAACAGAAGGATATGATTCCGTTGGCGGGAATTGTGGAGGAAGAACTGGGAAAGAAAGATTTCCTTATAAATTATTTATCGGAAATTTCAGGAGTAACATGCGAAGATATTCTGGATTATCAGTTATATCTGTATAATGCACAGGAATGTACATATTCCGGATTGAAAAAAGATATCATTCTTGCGCCGAGAATAGATAATCTGGCTTCGGTTTTCGCATGCTTAAAAGGAATTGGCCAAGAAACAAATGAGAAGAATCTGAACATGATTGCATTGTTTGATCATGAAGAGGTCGGAAGCAGGACAAAGCAGGGAGCAGCATCCGATATTTTGTATCGTGTTCTTCAAAGAATATATGAATCCATGGGACGTTCCCTGGAAAATCTGGAAGGACGGCTTGGTGACGGAATATTTTTATCACTGGATGGGGCTCATGCGGTTCATCCTAACCAGCCGGATAAATATGACCCGGCAAATCCGGTTTATCTTAATGATGGAATTGTAATTAAAAAATCTGCCAGCCAGTCCTATGCAACGGATGCATATGCGTCGGCGGTGGTAAAAGACTTATGTCACAAGAATCATATTTTGTACAGGGAGTTTGTAAATAAGTCGGATATTCCGGGCGGAAGTACCCTGGGAGCCATTGCTTCCACGAAAGTTCCAATGCGGATGGCCGATGTGGGAGTGCCGATGCTTGCCATGCATTCTGCGATGGAATCCATGGGCACAAAGGATTTAAGTGCCCTTATAAAACTGGTTTCTGCCTTTTTTACAGAATGAGATGTGTTATTTTTGTGAAAGCTATTGATATTGGTGGAAATATATGCTACCATATGTAGTAATAAAAACCGTATCATAGGAGATGGAGAATAACATGAATTTTAAAATTGTGGTCGACAGCTGTTGTGACCTGACACCGGAATATAAAAATAATGAACATTTTGTTGTTGCTCCGCTGACACTTACCGTTGACGGATATGATATTATTGATGATGATACATTTGACCAGAAGGATTTCCTGCGCCGGGTGAGGGAAAGCAAGGAATGTCCGCATTCGGCATGCCCTTCGCCGGAACGGTATCTGAAGGAATATGAAAGCATTGAGGGCGATATCTATGTGGTTACATTATCTTCTGAATTAAGCGGCAGTTATAACAGTGCAGTTGTTGCTGCGGGCATGTATGAAGAAAATGGTGGGAAGAATCATATCCATGTATTTAATTCATGTTCGGCATCCGTTGGAGAAACCCTGATTGCCTTGAAGGTTTATGAGATGGCAATGGAAGGCAGGGCTTTTGATGAAGTTGTGGAAATTGGCGAGAAGTTCCGGGCGGAAATGACTACTCATTTTGTATTGGAAACACTGGAGACATTACGAAAGAACGGCAGATTGAGTACCATGCAGGCAATTATTGCCAAAACTCTTAATATTAAGCCGATTATGCGTGGTACGAAAGAAGGAACCATTGAAAAAGTAGAACAGACCCGGGGAATGAATAAGGCACTGTCAAGGATGATAGAATTGATTTCGGAATCTGTTTTGGGACAGGAAGAGAAAATCATTGCAATAGCGCATTGTAATAATGAAGAAAGGGCCAATGCAGTTAAGGCAGAGGTTGAGAAGAAATGCCATTTTAAAGAAATCATGATTGTTGATACTGCCGGAGTATCCAGTATGTATGCTAATGATGGCGGAATTATTGTTTGTGCATAAAATCATGCCATATAAAGGAAAGAAAATGTGAATTAAATCTTTACTTTATGTGGCATTTTTTTTACTTTAATGATATAATCATTTTATAAAATGAATCGGAGGTATTTTGTTATGTACTTAAAAGATTTTATGGACATGGATCAGCTGCAGAAAATACAGGATATGTTTTCTGATGCAACGGGACTTGCAGCGATTGCGGTCAATCAGGACGGCGAATACATAACAAAGGGAAGTAATTTCACGGATTTCTGCATGAAGTATACAAGAAACTCACCGGAAGGCAATCGCAGGTGTGTAAAGTGTGATAATGAGTGTAAGGGCGTTTATTACTGCCATGCGGGACTTATGGATTTTGCGTCGGATATTATTGTAAATGGAGAGAAGATGGGTGCCATTATCGGTGGACAGGTTCTGCCGAATGAGCCTGATCTGGAGAAATTTGAACAGATTGCATCAGAACTGGGAATTAATCCTAAAAATTATGTAGAGGCCGTTCAGAAGGTGCCGGTAAGCAATGAGAAGGCAATCAGGGCAGCGGCACAGCTTTTGTGTGACACGGTAAATGAAATGGCAAATCTTGCATATGTCAGATGGAAGAATGCCAATGAGATCGAAATTATTGAAAATGAAATGGATAATCTCACAAAGAGTGTCAAGAACATTACCGATAAGACCAAGGAGCTGGAGACCATTGCATCAAGACAGAACATGCTTACGCTGAATGCATCCATTGAAGCTGCAAGAGCAGGCGAAGTCGGGGTGGGATTTGCAGTTGTTGCAAAGCAGATGGGTGAGTTATCGAGACATTCATCCGATATTTATAAGAATATCAAAGAAGCATCTACCGTTATTTCGGGTTCAATTAATAAGATTAACAGTGCAATTTAAGTTATGTATGGGACTATTGGTGTACAATGGTCCCTTTTTATTTCAGGAAAGTTTTTTCTCAATCATGTTAATCAGTTTATACAGCAGTGCTGCCATGATGCAGAGCAGGCAGATGGACAGAAGAACAAGATCCATTTTAAATATCTGGCTGTTATAAATGATTACATATCCAAGACCGGCATTCGCAACCAGAAACTCAGCAATGATTACCCCTACCAGACATAAACCGATATTGACCTTCATGCAGCTTATGATTACGGGGATGCTTCCCGGAAGAATCAGTTTTGTAAGAATGTCTTTTCTGGAACCGCCCAGTGTGGTAATCAGCTTTATCTTTTCAGGGCTGGTTTCGGCAAAACTAGTATAAAGTGATAAAATGGTTCCGAATACGGAAACGGAAACGGCAGTAACAATGATTGTTTTGTAACCGGTTCCGAGCCATACGATGAGTACCGGGGCAAGAGCCGATTTTGGCAGGCTGTTCAGTGTGACAATATAAGGCTCAAGGATGTCGGATAGAGATTTAAAGCTCCACATGAGAATGGCAGTTATTAATCCGCATCCAATGACAAACAGAAAGCTTACGAAAGTCTCAAGAAGCGTGATCAGGGTATGCCGGAAGATTTCCCCGGTTCGTGCCATTTTGATGAATGCAGAAAACATCCTTTCCGGACTGCTGAAAATAAAATCATTGATCCAGCCATGGCGGGCAGCAATTTCCCAAAGCAGAATAAAAAATACCAGCAGGAAAAACTGGAAAAACAGAATAAAATGTCTATACCGTCGTCTTTTCTTTAGAAAGAGTTCCTGATATGTGCTCATTCTTAGTTCAGCTCCTTCCATACTTCATTGAAGATATCCTTAAATTCCGGCGTAAACCGGGTGCTAAACGGTGTCCGGTCATCGATGCTTACCTGGACAGGAATAATTTTCTTTATGGTTCCGGGACGTCTGCTTAGAATAATAACCCTGTCGCCCATGGAAATTGCCTCGGAAATGTCATGGGTTACCAGAATGGCAGTCTTTCCTTCGGATTTAATGATTTTTCCGATATCATCACTGACCTCAAGGCGTGTCTGATAATCCAGAGCAGAAAAAGGTTCATCCAGAAGTAAAATATCCGGTTTTAAGGCAAGTGTTCGAATCAATGCAGCACGCTGGCGCATACCACCGGACAGCTGGCTTGGCCTTGAGGATTTAAATTGAGAAAGACCATAGTCCTCAATCATTTTATCAACAGGCTGGATGTAGTCTTTTGTAAGTTTTTTTTGTATTTCCAGCCCAAGAAGAATATTGCTGTAAACCGTACGCCATTCAAAAAGATTGTCTCTTTGCAGCATATATCCCATGGCGGCATTTGTCTTTACGGAAAGTGTGCCGGATTCCGGAGTTAAAAGACCGGTAATCAGGGAGAGCAGGGTACTTTTACCACAGCCGGAAGGACCGACAATGGATATGAATTCTCCGGGCATGAGCCGGAAGGATATGTCATTTAAGGCTTTTACTTCGCCTTCCGGAGTATGATAGGAATAACAAAGTTTTTTTAATTCCAAAATGGGTTCCATGCCATACCTCCTGAATCTGATAATATATTTTATGGAAAACTTTGCTTGATGTGTCTGTCTGATTGGGGTATACTAAAATAATATAGATATTGGTGTAAAAGGCGTGGAGGGTCTTATCAGAATGTTTGATTGGAAAGAGTTATTAAAAAATATTCATGGAAAGCATGTGTTCATACAGACGCATAATTTCCCGGATCCGGATGCTATTTCAAGTGCTTATGGAATGAAGCGGCTTCTGGAGGAAAACGGAATACAGTCAACAATTTGCTATAAGGGGAAAATTGACCGTTATGCAATGCTGCGGTTTATTGAATATCTGGATACCGCAGTCATTAACATGGAAGATTTGTCAGACATGCAGAGGACGGATGAAATTATACTTGTGGATGGTCAGAAAGGAAATTCGAATCTGGTGGATTTAATTGGAAACGAGGTTATCTGTATTGATCATCATCCTACCTTTGAACAGGTAGATTACCGTTATGCAGATATCCGGCCGGAGGTTGGCGCCTGTGCATCCATCGTGGCGAGTTATTTTTTTGAAACTAACACGCCTATCGATGAAAAAACAGCAACTGCCCTGATTTATGGAATTAAGGTCGATACGGCGAATCTTTCCAGAAGCGTTACAAAGCTTGATCTGGATATGTTTTACCGGCTGTACTGGATTGGAAATCAGGATGTTTTAAACAAACTGGAACGAAGCGAAATTCAATTTGAAGATTTAAAGGCTTATGCCAATGCCATTCGCAGCATTAAAATTTTTGATAACATCAGTATTGCCCATACCGGAAAAAATTGTCCGGAGCCTTTGATAGCAAGCATATCGGATTTTATGCTGGCACTCTCGGAAATAGACTGTTCCATTGTGTATTCCATTAGAACTGACGGAATAAAGCTTTCCATCCGAAGCTGTGATCCTAAAATTGATTCGGGAAGTCTTGCCAATAATGCATTAAAAGGATTCGGAAGCGGAGGCGGACATGCTGCCATGGCAGGTGGTTTTATACCATATCCCAAAGACATGGACAGCCTTGAATTATTCATTCGGCAGATTGAAGAACGGTTTATGGAGGAACTGGCGAAAATAAATTAATTTTTTGTTAGAAAAATATTGCATTTATTAATAGTTTATGATAGTATCTTTTGAGGAAAGACATTTGTACGTCAGATAAAGACATATAGCAGAAAATGTCTTTAAAGATATTTGAAGGAGAATTTATGATGGAAAAGAAGTTAAGAGTTGGTATTCTTGGTGGTACAGGAATGGTAGGACAGAGATTTATTACTTTATTGGAGAATCATCCTTGGTTTGAAGTTGTTGCAATTGCTGCCAGTGGACGTTCTGCAGGAAAGACCTATGAGGAAGCTGTGTACGGAAGATGGAAGATGGCTGTTCCGATGCCGGAAGCAGTTAAGAAGCTGGTTGTAATGGACATCAATGAAGTAGAAAAGATTTCTTCCATGGTAGATTTTGTTTTCTGTGCGGTAAACATGCCAAAGGATGAAATTAAGGCAATAGAAGATAAATATGCAAAAGCAGAGACACCGGTTGTTTCCAATAACAGCGCACACCGCTGGACACCGGATGTTCCGATGGTTGTACCGGAAATTAATCCGGAGCATCTTGAAGTAATTGAAGCTCAGAAGAAGAGACTGGGAACGAAGAGAGGATTTGTTGTCGTAAAACCAAACTGCTCCATCCAGAGTTATACTCCGGCACTTACGGCACTTAAGGAGTTTGGACCAAAGCTTGTGGTAGCAACAACATATCAGGCAATTTCCGGTGCAGGAAAGACCTTTAAGGAATGGCCGGAAATGGTTGAAAATATTATCCCTTACATTGGGGGAGAAGAAGAAAAGTCAGAAAAGGAACCGCTTCGTCTCTGGGGTAAGGTTGTAAACGGTGAAATCGTTCCTGCAACAGAACCAAAGATTACCTGTCAGTGCATCCGCGTTCCGGTTCTTGACGGTCATACAGCAGCAGTATTTGTTAATTTTGAAAAGAAACCGACAAAGGAGCAGATTCTTGAAGCATGGAAGAACTTCAAGGGACTTCCACAGGAATTAAATCTCCCAAGTGCGCCAAAGCAGTTTATCCAGTATTGTGAAGAAGACAACAGACCACAGGTAAAGCTGGATGTTAATTTTGAAAATGGCATGGGAATTTCCATGGGACGTCTTCGTGAAGACAGCGTGTTTGATTACAAGTTTGTTGGACTTTCTCATAATACCCTGCGTGGTGCGGCAGGTGGAGCGGTGCTGATTGCTGAATTGCTGGTAGCACAGAAGTATATTACTGCAAAATAATTTTTAGATAAAATTAAGGAGACATTTGATATGTTTTTTCTATTAAACATTATATTAAGCATCCTGATGGGAGCATTGGCAGGCTGGATTGCAGGAAAAATCATGAATAGTGAAGGCGGACTGCTTCGGAATATCATCTTAGGTATCGTGGGCAGCTTTGTGGGAAATCTGATTTTCAGACTGTTAGGATTTGGAGCAACCAACATCATTGGCGGATTAATTGTTGCCGTTGTGGGTGCATGTGTATGTATCTGGATTGGAAAGAAATTGTTCTAATCAGATGATTTAATGAATTTCTGAGAATAGGAATATGTGTTATGTGGACAGTGATTAAGTATTTGTAGAATGATTTTACAGACTTAATCACTGTTTTTGTATTTTGGGGAAGGGATTTGGAAATTGGGGTTTGTCGAGTAAGTGACGGATGTCCGGGGTGGCAGTGGCAGGGGATGGTTTCTATCTGTGCCAAGGCGGTATGTGGGTTACGAATTGTGGTTTTCTAACACAATACATTTCATTTATCGACCAGTGACGAGTCGCCTGCCATTACCCTCCATGGCAAATGCAGGCTCAATCCGCCGTCCTGGCGGATTGCCTCTGGGGATTCTATGTATTGTGTAAGAAAAGCCTACAATTCTTCACAAACATACCGCCTTGGCACAGACAGAAACCATCCCCTGCCGCTGCCACCCCGGACATCCTGTTTTATCTCTCTATAATGAGTTTTTTGCAAATCTATAAATTCTATTATTGTAAAGGTTGCGACTCAGAGGGTTCTCCTGCCGGATGTGGGCAGACTGTAGGGGGCTGTCATGGAGAACA
>JAQXXN010000103.1 GCA_029226085.1 Thermoflexaceae bacterium | reverse complement strand
CTGCACCAATAGAAAGTCCGCATCCAACTCTATGCTCATCATTTTCCTCCCTTCTGTTAATTTAAAAAGCGCTTTCTATATACTATAACGCTATTCAACAAAAAAAAGACAGACTTTTCCGGTACATATCTAAAAAAAAGAAAAGTCCCATAAACACTTGGATTTACAGGACTTATCAATATCATTTATTCTATTATACCAATCGACAAAAGCTGTTCGCTTCTTCCTCGCTATAAATTAGCAAACACCCTGAGCTAACATAGCATTTACAACCTTCTCAAAACCAGCAATGTTAGCACCTGCAACATAGTCGCCTTCTACGCCGTAACGCTTTGCAGCATCACTAATGTTAGCATAGATTGTTTCCATAATGTTCTTAAGCTTTCCGTCAACTTCTTCAAATGTCCAGCTAAGTCTTTCTGAGTTCTGGCTCATTTCAAGAGCAGATGTAGCAACACCACCGGCATTGGCAGCCTTGCCGCCTACGAAAAGAACACCGTTCTCCTGAAGGTACTTTGTAGCTTCAAGAGTTGTAGGCATGTTAGCACCCTCTGTTACAGAGATTACGCCGTTAGCAACAAGCATCTTGGCATCTTCAAGGTTAAGTTCGTTCTGTGTAGCACATGGAAGAGCAAGATCACACTTGATTGACCATACACCATGATCTTCTGCATTCTTCTTCTCATGATACTGAGCTGATGGTCTAGCAGCAGCGTACTCAGAAAGACGTGCTCTCTTAACTTCCTTAACTTCCTTAAGAAGTTCAACATCAATTCCTTCTGGATCATAAATCCAGCCTGTAGAATCGGAACATGTAACAGGCTTAGCACCTAACTGATATGCCTTCTCAATTGCATAGATTGCAACGTTACCTGCACCTGATACTGCACAAATCTTACCCTTGATATCAATGTTATGATCACGAAGGAGTGCATTTGTAAGATATAATAAACCATAACCTGTAGCCTGTGTACGAGCTAAAGAACCGCCGTAGGAAAGTCCCTTACCTGTAAGTACACCTTCGTAAAGGTTTGTAATTCTCTTATACTGTCCATACATAAAACCGATTTCTCTTGCGCCTGTTCCGATATCACCGGCAGGAACGTCCTGATCAGCTCCTATGTACTTGTAAAGCTCTGTTACAAAGCTCTGGCAGAATGCCATGATTTCTCTGTCTGACTTACCCTTTGGATCGAAGTCAGAACCACCCTTACCACCACCGATTGGAAGTGTTGTAAGAGAATTCTTGAAAATCTGTTCGAAACCAAGGAACTTAATAATGCTAAGGTTTACTGATGGATGAAGTCTTAAACCTCCCTTGTATGGTCCAATTGCATTATTGAACTGTACACGGTAACCTCTGTTTACCTGAACCTGA
This sequence comes from Thermoflexaceae bacterium, assembly GCA_029226085.1. Classification (GTDB taxonomy): domain Bacteria; phylum Bacillota; class Clostridia; order Lachnospirales; family Lachnospiraceae; genus MGBC120314. The sequence goes on along the minus strand of JAQXXN010000103.1, from coordinate 21,934 downwards.
CCCTTATCGTCTACCCATGGTACTCTGAACATGATCTGACGATCCGGTTCAACGATTCTCTCCAGAATTGCGTTCTTTCTGTAAAGTTCTTCGTTTGCATCAACTACCGGTCTTAATGACTCAAGTACTTCGCCAACAGCCTGTAAAAATTCTGGCTGATCAGCATTCTTTTTCTTTACGCTTTCCAATACCTCATCTACGTATCCCATAACCTAGATCTCCTTTTAAAAATTAATTGTATACCTGTTTTTTAGTCGCAGGTTACGACTTACCCGCTTAAAATTATAAATTATTTTAAGTAATTATTCAATTATTTTTAATTTTTCTATGTAAGAATTTAATAAAATTAAGTCTGATATATTTTATGATTTATTTTTTTATGTGAAAAGGTCGTAAACTGTCTCTTTCCCCTGGCAAAACTTTCCATATGAAACATTTTGTATATTACTATTAAAAATTTCCTCTTTTCTTTTTTATAATTATCTGTTATAATGCTATTTGTTAAAGGTTGTGAAAAGGAATAGTAGTTATAAACCTGCTTCAGAAAGCTGTTGGTTGATGCGAAACAGTGGACGGAATATAATGAACTCGCCTTGGAACTGTCATCCGAAATCTGTGAGTGGATTTTTCCGGTTGAATCCGGCACCATTTATCCGCTGTCAGAGAGTAGACATGAACGGATACCCACCGTTACAGGGGCAGGGCATAATTTACATCGTGCCTGGTGAGTGTGTAAACGATAGTTTATGAATTAGAGTGGTACCGCGTGGGAATATCCTTCGTCTCTAGTTACAGGTTCTGGACGGAAGCTGTGACAGATACGGAGTTTTTTTATTTTCTGCCGCAAAACCGCATTACCTGCTCTCCTCATATTGCGAGGAGCTACATACATATTATTTATCATTTGAAAATCAAGGAGAGAAAAACATGGAAAATTTTAAAAAGTATGAACGTTCTTATTTTATGCCGCCAGTTGTTACCTATGACTGGGTAAAAAAAGATCATATTGAAAAAGCGCCTATCTGGTGCAGTGTCGACTTACGTGACGGCAATCAGGCATTAATCGAGCCAATGAGCCTAGAAGAAAAATTAGAGTTTTTCCAGATGCTTGTCAAAATCGGTTTTAAGGAAATTGAAATTGGTTTTCCTGCTGCTTCCGATACGGAATTTGCATTTGCAAGGGCATTAATTGAACGTAACATGATTCCGGATGATGTTACCATTCAGGTATTAACTCAGGCAAGGGAACACATCATTAAAAAGACCTTCGAAGCCATCAAGGGAGCACCAAAGGCAGTTGTTCATGTATACAACTCTACCTCTGTTGCACAGCGTGAACAGGTATTCAAAAAATCCAAAGACGAAATCAAGCAGATTGCCATTGACGGTGCTTCCCTGTTAAAGAAACTCGCAAGTGAAACCGACGGCTGTTTCTCCTTTGAATACAGTCCGGAAAGTTTCCACGGAACCGAAATGGACTATGCACTGGAAGTTGTTAATGCAGTCCTTGATGTATGGCAGCCAACCGCTGACAACAAGGCAATTATTAATCTTCCAATGACTGTTGAGAACATGATGCCTCATGTTGCTGCATGCCAGATTGAATATTTTAACAAGAACATGAAATACAGAGAGAATGTCATTCTTTCCCTTCATCCGCACAATGACCGTGGATGCGGTGTTGCCAATGCAGAGTTATGCCTTCTTGCAGGTGCAGACCGTGTGGAAGGTACTCTTTTCGGAAACGGTGAAAGAACCGGTAACGTGGATATTGTAACACTTGCCATGAACATGTTCTCCCAGGGTGTTGACCCAATGCTTGATTTCTCCAACATGCCAGAAATCAGCAGTGTTTACGAGCGTCTTACAAGAATGACCGTTTCCCCAAGACAGCCTTATGCTGGTGATCTTGTATTTACTGCATTTTCCGGTTCCCATCAGGATGCCATTGCCAAGGGTATGGCATGCCGTGAAGCAAGCGGTTCCGATCTTTGGACAGTTCCTTATCTTCCGATTGACCCGAAGGATGTGGGACGTACTTACGATTCCGATGTCATCCGCTTTAACAGCCAGTCCGGAAAGGGCGGTATCGGTTATATCTTAAAGAACAGCTTTGGTATTATTCTTCCGGATAAGATGCGTGAAGATGTAAGCTACTACTTAAAGGGAGTTTCCGACAGAACTCACAGTGAACTGACTCCGGATGTTATTTATGATGAATTTAAGAAGGAATTTATCCAGAAATCTTCTGAATTTTCCATCACAGAATGCCATTTCAAACAGGAAAATGGCATTACCGCAACCGTAACGATTACAAGCCCGGACAAAACTACCAGTGTTACCACCACCGGTAATGGTCGTCTGGATGCCGTAAGCAATGCATTAAAGCAACATTTTAACATTAACTATACATTAGTGGATTACACGGAACACTCATTGACCTCAGGTTCAACATCCGAGGCGATTTCTTATGTATGCATTAAGATGAAAGATAAGTTAATCTGGGGTGCAGGAATTGATTCTGATATTATCAAATCTTCCATCAAGGCACTTTGTGTAGCCATTAACCGTGGAATGGAAATGTAGTAACAACCATTTTCCTCTGAAAATGACAAAATCCTGCCACAGCCCTCTGACTGTGACAGGATTTTTATTTCTTTCTTGCCAGTTCAATAACCTCTTTCATATGCCGCTTTACATGTTCATAGCCACGGGCGTCATGCGGTTTAACACAATTTACGCAGCTTTTTATGCCATTTTCCAGATAGACATAATCCCCACCGCACCGATCACCCAGCCCATATAACGGGCAGTAGCAAAAAAGACAGTTAAATTCCTGTGGATTCTCAAGCTTATGGCAGGGAAAATATTCACAGGACTTATTTTGATAAAATTTATAATTATCCATTTCATTCTCCATTCAATAATAACATAAGTTGCTCATGATACTAGTTTTTTTCTTATCAATGATAATAACACCCGATATCCCGCTCCCAGAACCATATCTATCATGGTACACATAATATATACCAGTAAAATCGCACCAATGGCATATAACCCAAAATATGGTCTTCCAAAATAGCAATTAACTTTAAGCCAGTCCGTCCATAAAAGATCTTTTAATACCGGATTTTCATGAATCAGATAAACACCAAAGGTAGATGCTGCAATTTGATTAATAATTTTCCTATGTCCCAAATGTATATTTTTAAATAATACAAACAATGCTACCGAACAAATCACAATGAAAACCGTATGCTTTTGAGCAAGTGACTGGTGGTACACTTTCATTTCCACCTTATCATCCCATAAAAAAGTCAGATACATAAGAAATGCATACGCCCCCACAAGACACAATATTGGCTTTACTTTACAATCTTCCCACACTTCGGGATACTTTCGAAAATATCCGCCCAGAAGATACATAAAAATCATCCATCCAGTATTGGAAAACTCCCACCCCGGAGTGACCACTGACGGTATTACAGACCAGATTACAAAAAGAAAAATAAGCAGAATTCTATATTTTTCTTTCTCTGTGTTCTTTATGACCAGATTAATATACGGGCTAAGCACATACACAATCAGATAAATTGTAACAAACCAAAATGTTCCGGAACAGATTGGAAAAACCGATTTTATAATATTTTCAACACTCCTTATTCCAACGCCCGTCGAAAATAAGATTATTGCAATCCCCCATGTATAAAACCACACCTTTACAACAAGTCCCGTTATTTTGGACGGTTTAAATGTCCCAATTGAACAGTAGTATCCTGTAATCAGCATAAAACAATTCACACCAATTTTGCCCGCATTAACGATGCACTGCAAAATAACGGTACTTACGGTAATTCCTCCCGAAATATCAAACTCTCCCCAAAAACCAAAATGCTGCATGATAATCATAATCATGCATAGAATTCTTAATAATTCAAAATTCGAATCTCTGTCATTTCTTTTTACTATCTTATCCGTTTTCAATAATGCCGGAAACATTTCAGGGAACATTTGTGCAAAAAAGCCGCAAATACATAAAAACACCCCTGTAATCCCAAGAAAAAACAATAAAAGACTGGGTTTTATGGTATCTGTCTGGGTTCTGGAAAGATAATTCTCAAAACAATAAAATACATATGGTGATATACTTTGTTTTTCTGCCAAATAGGAAATTTCCTCTGGAAGATCTGAAAAAATCCCTCGTATTATCTCATTAGTAACAAAATCTCCCATATTATTTTTAGAAACCACTAAAACTGATCTTCCATCCGAAAGTACACCTCTATATACGCTGCCGCCATTAAAATATGGAAATTTCTGAATCAATGCCTGCCATTCTTCTTCAAGAAATAATTCTGTGCCATCAACAAACTCCACCGAAAGAAACATTCCGGTTAATTCGTCTTCAGAAAATGTTGTATAGCTCCTGTAACTGATAAATTCCTCAATTGCTGCAAAATTACATAAAATTAACACTAAAGAAACCAGTAAAAATATCCATAAAAACCGTTTCTTAATATTCCTCATAAGTCCTCCGACAGTTTCTTTATACATTTGTGCAAAATACCCTGACTACAAATTCTATGATAAATTTTTCATCAGAATATGTCAAACCCTTTATCAATTCCTTGAAAAATACCGCCGGTTAAAGTATAATTATTCTATATACCATTAGGGGAAACAATTTTTACGGAAAGGACATTTACATATGAGATTAATCACACGTTCTGATTTTGACGGGCTGGCATGCGGTGCGCTTTTAAAAGAAGCCGGCATCATTGATTCATGGAAATTTGCTCATCCAAAGGACCTTCAGGATGGTCTTGTGGAAGTAAACGAAAATGACTGCCTTGCCAATGTTCCATTTGTTGAAGGATGTTGTCTCTGGTTTGACCACCATTCCAGCGAACACGAAAGAAATGAATTAAAAGGGAAATACAAGGGTGAAAGCCGTATTACACCATCCTGTGCCCGTATTATCTATGAATACTATGGTGGCAGGGAACGCTTTCCACAGTTTGACGACATGATGGAAGCTGTTGATAAAGTGGATTCCGGTAATCTTACCCTGGATGAAGTCATGAACCCGACAGGCTGGATTCTGGTTGGATTCCTTATGGACCCACGAACCGGTCTGGGACGCTGGAGACAGTTTACCATCTCCAACTATCAGTTAATGGAGAAATTAATGGATGCCTGCCGTACCATGACAACCGATGAGATTCTTGCTCTTCCTGATGTTGTGGAACGTATTGAAGTATATAATGAGCAGACTGAGAAATTTAAAGAAATGGTTCAGAAATATACTCATGTGGAAGGTAATGTAATTATTTCTGACTTAAGAGGTGTAGATCCGATTTATACCGGAAACCGTTTTATGATTTACAGTATGTATCCAGAGCAGAATATTTCTGCATGGATTGTAAGCGGACGTGGCGGCAAGGGTTGTTCTGCCGCTGTCGGATATAGTATTCTCAACAGAACCTCGGATGTGAATGTAGGAAGCCTCATGTTAAAATATAACGGCGGCGGACACAAGGCAGTGGGAACCTGTCAGTTTTCTGACGAGAACATGGAAACCGATCTTCCAAAGATGTTAAAAGAGCTGTGCGAACTTGCTAATCAATAGGAGGCTTTCTTATGGAATTTCGTCCATGCATCGACATCCATGACGGTAAAGTAAAACAGATTGTCGGTGGTTCATTAAAGGACAGCGGTGCCACGGTTAATTTTGAGTCCGAACAGGACGGAGGATATTATGCCGTTCTCTACAAAAGCCATAACCTGAGAGGCGGACACATCATTCTGTTAAATCCCGTTACATCCGAATACTATGAAGCAGACAGAACTCAGGCATTTAGCGCCCTATCTGCTTATCCCGGCGGATTTCAGATTGGTGGAGGAATCACGGCAGAAAACGCTTTAGAATACATCCAAAAAGGTGCCTCCCATGTGATTGTAACCTCTTATGTCTTTAAAGACGGCAAAATCAATTATGAGAACATTCACAAGCTTATGAAAGCTGTAGGAAAAGAACACATTGTCCTGGATTTAAGCTGCCGCAGAAGAGGTGATGATTACTTTATCGTAACGGACCGCTGGCAGAATTTTACTGATGTTACCATAAACCCACAAACCCTGAATGAACTTTCTTCCTTCTGTGATGAATTTCTGATTCATGCAGCCGATGTAGAAGGCAAATGTCAGGGTATCGAAACCGGTTTAATCCGCATTCTGGATTCCTGGAATGGTGCCACTGCCATTACCTATGCAGGCGGTGTGGGAAGCTATGCGGATTTACAAACTTTAAAAGAACTTTCCCATAACCGGATTAATGTCACCATCGGAAGTGCTCTGGATTTATTCGGTGGAAAGCTAAGCTTCGAGAAAATACTTGAAATCTGTAAAAGCTATTAAAAAACTGCCCGGCATGTAACCCATGCCGGGCAGTTTCTTAATAATATATAAGATTATGTAAATTTTCCGATTACATTAAGCTCTTATAAAGCTCTGTAATTTCTTCAACTGAAGTATCCCTTGGATTACCCGGTCTGCATGCATCATCATAAGCGGACTGTGCAAGGAATGGAATATCCTCAGGCTTTACGATTTCCTTAAGGTCTGCCGGAATTCCAACATCCTGTGAAAGCTTCTTAACAGCATCAATGGCTGCCTTACGATATTCTTCCACGGACATGTTCTCCGTACCTTCAACGCCCATTGCCTTTGCAATATATTTATACTTATCACCGGTTGCAGGAGCATTGTATTCCATTACTGTCGGAAGGATGATAGCATTGGCAACACCATGCGGCGTATCATAAAGTGCTCCAAGAGGATGTGCCATGGAATGAACAATACCAAGACCCACATTAGAGAAGCCCATGCCGGCAACATACTGTCCCAGTGCCATTCCTTCTCTTCCTTCCGGAGTATTGTCAACTGCACCACGTAAGTTCTTGGAAATAATTTCAATTGCTTTTAAGTGGAACATATCGGATAATTCCCATGCGCCCTTTGTAATATATCCTTCAATGGCATGAGTAAGAGCATCCATACCTGTCGCAGCCGTAAGTCCCTTCGGCATGGATGACATCATGTCAGGGTCTACAACCGCAACCACCGGAATGTCATGAACATCCACACAAACCATCTTACGATTCTTCTCTGAATCCGTAATTACATAATTAATGGTAACCTCTGCTGCCGTACCTGCCGTTGTCGGAACTGCAATAATCGGAACCGCAGGATTCTTGGTTGGTGCAACTCCCTCAAGACTTCTTACATCCGCAAATTCCGGATTCTTTATAATAATACCGATTGCCTTTGCCGTGTCCATGGATGAGCCGCCGCCGATGGCAACAATGTAATCTGCACCGGATTTTTTAAAGCTCTCCACACCGGTCTGAACATTTTCGATGGTTGGATTTGGTTTAATATTGGAATATACTTCATAAGCAAGTCCTGCCTCGTCCAGCACATCCAGAACCTTCTTGGTTACACCAAACTTAATGAGATCCGGGTCTGAACATACGAATGCTTTCTTAAAACCTCTTCCTTTTGCCTCATCTGCGATGCTCTTAATGGCACCTGCTCCATGATAAGATGTTTCATTCAATACAAAACGATTCATTTTACGCACACTCCTTTATTTTGTTTAGTGATTATTTTCACAATCCTTGTCTTTATTTTCTCACTTATTAGCAAAAAAGTCAATTAATATCTAAATATTAATCGACTTTTTATAAACATTTCACAATTATTTTACAAATTTACATACAATATCATTTTATTACTTAAGGGTCTCGTAAAGTTCCTGAATCTCTTTCTGTGTGGCAAGAGTCTTTGAAAACGCACTGGCACTGCCAGCTGCAACCGCAAGCTTTAATGCATCCTCATATCCAACCTCTGCAAGCATTCCCGTGATAAATCCAGCAATCATGGAATCTCCCGCCCCCACAGTATTGACAGCACTGCCCCTTGGTGCCATACAGGAGTATATCTTACCATCCTCTGCTGCCAGAACCGCACCGACTTCACCAAGTGAAATCATGGCATTCCTTGCCCCCATTTCACGCATCTTTTTGGCATAACTCTTTGCCTCTTCAATGGTATTAACCCGCACGTCAAATAATTCATGCAGTTCATCCTGGTTCGGCTTTACAAGATACGGTTTCAGGTTAATCAGGTCATGCAGAATCGTTCCGGAAGCATCCACAACCACCTTAATTCCTTTCGGAGCCATCTTCTTTAAGATATCTGCATAAATATGTCTTGGGAGTGATGACGGAATGCTTCCCGCAAGGACAATAATATCTCCCGTTTCAACCTCTTCCAAAATCTCCCACAGCTCCTCCAGATATTCTTTCTCTATTCTCGGTCCCTGTGCATTAATTTCCGTTTCTTTTTTGTCTTTAATCTTTATGTTTATTCTTGACAGTCCTTCCGAAAGTTCAATAAACCGGCTTTCACATCCGGCTTCTTCCACTCTTCTTATAATCTCTCTTCCGGTAAATCCTGCCACAAACCCCACTGCCGTACTTAAAACGCCCAGTGTATTCAGAATCAGCGACACATTAATCCCCTTGCCGCCGGCAAGAACCATGTCGGACTGTGCCCGGTTAGTAGAACCAATGCTTAAGTTATTCACATTCACAATGTAATCCAGTGACGGATTGAATGTCACGGTGTAAATCAATTAAGACATCCCCTTTTACTAATATAGTCTTCTTTTCCAGAAACGGTCTGACTGCCTGCATAAACCGGTTTACAGAACCCACAGAAAATGAATCCGATACAATGATAATAAGCTTCGACCTTGCATGGAACTTTTTTAGGTATTCCATGAGCCATTCCGCCTTTTTGTCACATTTTATCGTCTGATAGCCCTCATAATAGCTATCCATTAAAAGAAGTGACATGGCTGTCACTTCATTGGTAAAATGCTCATTATCCACCCACTGTACCACATTCAGCCGCACATTGCGGAATGTCTCGCCCTTGGACTTTAATGTGGAAATAATATCTCTGGTGGTTTCTTTAATATACTCTTTTTCATTTTCGTGGTCAAGTACCAGGGTCATTTCAAGAATCGGTCCCGTAAAATTTCCCGGTACATGAAGAATCCTCTCAACGATGTCTTTTAACTGTTTCTTTTCCAGTAAGGAAAACATACTATCACCTACAAGCTGTTAATAAACCGGTCAAAGAACATCCTTCCCTGCTCATTGCACTTGTACACGCCTGCATCCTCAAGAACACATACAAAGGTCTTACCCATTTCCTTAAGAAGAATATCCATGACTTCCTTTTCATTTTTTCCTATTATATCATAATTCTTCTTAAATTTCTCTACCCATTCTTTGTGTTTTACAAGACTTTCTTCACCTGAGAAATCCTCTCCCCTCGAAAGATATCCGGAAAGCAGGGTCATCTCATTCTTTAGTCTTGCCGGAAGAATCGCAAGTCCCATAACCTCTATCAGACCGATATTTTCTTTCTTGATATTATGATACTGTGCGTGCGGATGATATACGCCAAGCGGACACTCCTTGGTCGTAATATTATTGCGAAGTGTCAGATCCAGCTCATATTTCCCCTGGTTCATCCTTGCAATCGGTGTAATAGTATTATGTGGTTCTCCATCCGTTTCTGCATAAATAAACGCCTCTTCATCCGTGTATTCTCTCCATGTACTAAGAATATGGTCCGCAAGTTCCACAAGGCGTTCCGCCTTTTCACTGCGAATTCGGATAACAGAGAGCGGCCATTTCACGATACCGGCTTCCACATCCTCAAATCCCTTTACGGTAAATGTCTTTTCAATCGGAGCTTTTGCCATAGGGAAGTCATGACATCCACCCTGAAAATGCTCATGAGAAAGAATAGAACCACCCACTATTGGTAAATCCGCATTGGATCCCACGAAATAATGTGGAAATAATGTAATGAAATCAAACAGCTTCTTAAATGCCAGTCTGTCAATCTTCATCGGACTGTGTTCTGCTGACAACACAATACAATGCTCATTGTAATACACATACGGCGAATACTGAAATCCCCACGGAGTATCATTAATGGTAATCGGAATAATCCTGTGGTTCTGCCTTGCAGGGTGATTTAATCTTCCTGCATAACCTTCATTTTCCACACACAGCTGGCACTTCGGATAACTGCTCTGCTTCATCAGTTTTGCTGCTGCAATGGCTTTGGGGTCTTTTTCCGGTTTCGACAGGTTGATGCTCATCTCAATCTCACCATAAGCACTGTCCACTGTCCATTTCATGTCCCGTTTTACACGTTCCCTGCGAATATAGTTAGAATCCTGGCTCAGCTTATAAAAATAATCTGTTGCTTCTTTTGGTGAATTATCATAATGACGGTTAAATTCAGCAATTACCTCACTAGGTCTTGGCATAAGACAGTTCATAAGCTTCGTATCAAACAAATCGCCTGCCACAACACCTTCATCCACCAGGCCTCTTTCTCTTGCTTCACCTAAAAGTCCTTCAAGAATCTCTTCCAGATTGGAATACTCTCCAACTACTTCCGGTTCCTCATAATCATCCAGTCCCATGACTTCAAGAATCTGATTGGTTGCATATATCTTATCTTCTTCTTTAATTAATCCCGTATGTAAACCGTATTGTACTAACTTTGCTATATTTTCGTACATATCCACGCCTCCATTACTTTTATGATATCTGTCTTTTCCGTATTATTCCATAACCTTCATTCCGCCATATTTACGAACCTTTAATACATGACAGGAACCTGCTCCAAATACATTATCCATGAATCTGCGATACTCTTTAACCTGCTCATCCGGCACAAATGCCTGAATCGTTCCGGCGAATCCTCCGCCATGTACTCTTGTTGCACCCTTTCCCATAAGAGCCGTCTCACTTGCCGCAAGTCCCACGGACACACCCTGATTTGCTACGTCCTTACTGGTATATACATTCTGAAGATACTTAAAGGAAGAATTACCGGACTGTGTAATCAGCTGCAAGAACGTCTCAAAATCACCTTCATTCAGATGCTCCACGATTTTTTCCACTCTTTTTTCTTCTTCAAAAAAGTGAATGGCACGAAGTACTGCACGGTCATTTGTCTTCTTACGGATATCTGCGATATTGGCATAAAAATCCTTTTCATCCACTTCTCTTAAGACTTCTTTTCCAAAACAAGCTGCCACTGCCTTCATTTCCTTTGGTACGGCAGCATAATCATCGGTCAGATCCTGATGAGAACCCTTGGTGTCCACAATACAAAGGCTATGCGCATATTTTGAAAAATCCACATTTACCTTATTTACAACAGGATTTGCCGTATCCCTAAAATCGATATGAATCAGTCCACCCACGGAACAAGCCATCTGATCCATCAGTCCGCATGGTTTGCCAAAATACTCATTCTCTGCATACTGCCCTACCTGCGCTATTTTTACGGAACTGATTGCCATGTCATTAAACAACCCGGAAATAATGGTTCCGATAATTGTTTCAAATGCTGCAGAAGAAGATAAGCCTGCCCCAATCAGCACATCACTGGTAACATAGGCATTAAATCCTCCTGCCTTATATCCTGCGTCCACAAGACCTGCCACAACACCCTTAATCAGTCCTGCGGAAGAACCCTTATCTTCTTTCTTTTTACTGATATCTTTTAAATCTACCGTAATCATTGGATACCCGTCCGACACAAGCCGGATGACATCCTCGTTATTTTTTGATACCACAGCAATGGCATCCAGATTAATGGAGGTTGCAAGCACCTCTCCTTTCTGATGATCTGTATGATTGCCACATACCTCGCTTCTTCCCGGCGCACTGTAAACTGCCACATCATCCGTTTTAAAAGTCTTTTCATAGAGCTTTAACAGATTTATGTACCTTTCCCTCTGATACGGGATTAAAGTGGAATCTTCATAAATATTCAAAAGTAATCCATCCCATTTTCCAGTTTCCAGCTCTTTCATTAATTCACCCAGTTTTCTCATGACATACCTCCTGTATTAAATAATCCGAATCACATCTGATAACTTTATTATACTATTTTTAAAAGATGCCACAACACATATTTACTAAATTTGCTTGACTTTTTAGTAAATATTTACTAAATTTTTATTAGAGAAAACAGGAGGCAAAATCATGGCTACGATAAAAGATATTTCACAAAAAACAGGCATATCCTCAGGCGCAGTTTCACGAATTCTCAATAACGACCCTTACTTAAGCGTTACCGATGAAACAAGGCAGAAAGTCATCGATGCCGCCAGAGAACTGGGATACAAACGAAAATCCAAAAGTTCTCTTCAAAAAAACTCCTTTACCATCGGAATTGTCCAGTGGTTCTCCATCCAGCAGGAAATTGAAGACAGCTATTATCTGTACATCCGCCACGGAATTGAAGATTTCTGCATGAAAAATAACATTAATGTCATCCGTGCCTTTAAAACAGACCACGCCTACATCGAATCCCTTCGTGATGCAGACGCATTAATCTGTATTGGAAAATTCGGCACAAAAGACATTATTTCCCTAAAAAAGATATGCCCAAAGATTCTATTTATCGATATGGATATTGATGATGATTCCATCAGTACGATTAATTTAGATTATAAAAATGCCATGTTTCAGGCTTTAGATTATCTGGTAAAGTGCGGCCACCGCTCCATTGGCTTTCTCGGCGGCAAGGAGTATCTGGAAGGCCATGTGCTTTATCAGGATAAACGTAAAGATTATTTTGAAGAATACTGCATATCACACGATATTTCCTATAAAGATTACATGCTTTTAGACCGTTTTTCCACTAAATCCGGCTATGACATGATGCTGGCCTTGATTCGAAAAAAAGCGCTTCCCACTGCCATCTTTGCCGCAAGCGATCCTATTGCCATCGGTGCTTTAAGTGCGCTTACCGACCGCAGATATAAGGTGCCGGATGACATTTCCATCATTGGTTTTGATGACACGGATGCTTCCGGCTATACCACTCCGGCTCTTACCACCATTCACACCCCTTCCTACCACATGGGAAATTACGGAGCAGGGATTGTCTATCATCTGCTCAATGCCAAAAATGCACCCCCGATGAAAATCAAGCTTCCCTGTTCCTTAACCATACGTGCAAGTGTGAAGGTTTTATAAAATTTCTTCCGGATTCAACGCCTTATAAAGCTCCGGAAACTGTTTCTTTATCACAACCGGTCTGCCTTCGCTGTTTAAAAAGCAGTGTTTCGTCTTTCCCTTACAGCGGATTTCGCCGGTTGTGGCATCCTTTACCACATAGGAAAAACTGTATTTTACCATCTTAAAATCTTCAACGGTCACTTCCACCGTAACCGTATCCCCAAAATGCACCATGGATACATATTCGCACTCCACGCCAAGAACCGGGGAAATAATTCCTTCCTTTTCCATTCTTGCATACGGATAATTCAGTTTATCCAAAAAATCAATTCTTGCTTCTTCAAACCACCGGATGTAATTGGAATGATGCACTATTCCCATCTGGTCTGTTTCATAATAAAAAACTTTTCTTGTATATTCCATTGGTTCGTAATCCCACTTTGCTTTTTCTGCATTATAATCCGAATTGAATGTTAAATTAAATGCATTTACATTTTATCACATGAAATTTAACAATACAATCTTTCACTTTATAGCCACACATAAGTCTGAACATAAAAATAGGGTTCGCTTTAACAAATAAAATTTCGTAAGGCCGCACCCCCTTTGAGTGTAAATAAAGTATCCTTTGGGGAAATCATTTACATAATGGCATAGGATTTTATCTTTTTCGCTTTTCCTATGCCAAATTTATTCCCAAATCATTTATTAAAACACTGGTGTTGGCATAGGAAAATGCATTTCTTTTATTTCCTATGCCATTATCATTCCTTGAAACGCTAGTGTTGGCATAGGAAAATGCATTTCTTCTATTTCCTATGCCAGATTCGCTCTGAACAGCATTATTTCGGCATTTTTGGCATTATTCCAGTTTTCCTCAGCTACTCTATCCTGAATATTCTTTGTCCACATAATGAAAGGAGCATGTCACTTTACAAATTTTCATTTGTTAAAGTGACAGCCCCTTCTTTCCATGCTCATACTTACATGGCTTGTAGCTTTTACAAGTTTGTATACCCCATCAGTTTTTCATCGACTGCTTTGGCAGCTTCGCGGCCTTCGCGGATTGCCCATACTACTAAGGACTGGCCTCTGTGCATGTCGCCGGCGGTGAATACGTTTGGTACGTTGGTTTCGTATTTGCCTGCTTCAGTATTGACATTGGTGCGGGCATTTAATTCTACGCCGAATGCATCTGCAACATACTTTTGTGCGCCAAGAAAGCCTGCTGCTATCAGGACGATATCGGCATCCAGTTCAAATTCACTTCCTGCCACTTCTGCCATCATCATGCGTCCTGTTGCTTCATCCTTTTTGGATTCCAGCTTTACACACTTTAATTTCTTTAAGTTTCCGGACTTATCCTTGATGAATTCCTTTACGGTTGTCTGATACATTCTCGGATCCTTGCCGAATACTGCAATGGCTTCTTCCTGACCGTAGTCTGTTTTGCAGACTCTCGGCCACTGTGGCCACGGGTTGCTTTCTGTTCTGCTGTCTGGAAGTTTTGGCATCATTTCCAGCTGGATAACGGATTTACAGCCGTGACGGATAGATGTTCCCACACAGTCATTTCCTGTATCACCGCCACCGATAATGACCACATTCTTTCCCTTGGCGGATATATATTTTCCATCTTCCAGATTGGAATCCAGTAAGCTCTTGGTTGTTGCCTTTAAGAAATCCACAGCAAAGTATATTCCCTTGGCATCCCTTCCCGGAGCATTAATATCTCTCGGATTCGTGGCTCCACAGGCTAATACCACACTGTCATATTCCTTTAATATCTTCGCTGCCTTTACTTCTTCACCCACATTGGCATTGGTAATGAATTCTACTCCTTCTGCCTTCATGACGTCTATCTTGCGGTCAATGATATGCTTTTCCAGTTTCATGTTCGGGATGCCATACATTAACAGTCCGCCCACACGATCTGCACGTTCATAAACTGTAACGCTGTGTCCCCGTCTGTTTAACTGGTCTGCTGCCGCAAGTCCGGACGGACCGGAACCGATGACTGCCACTTTCTTTCCGGTTCTTACCTTCGGCGGCTGTGGCGCAGCCCAGCCTTCTGCATATGCCTTTTCAATAATTGCTCTTTCATTTTCCTTGGTACTTACCGGCG
This sequence comes from Thermoflexaceae bacterium, assembly GCA_029226085.1. Classification (GTDB taxonomy): domain Bacteria; phylum Bacillota; class Clostridia; order Lachnospirales; family Lachnospiraceae; genus MGBC120314. Next base: position 6,676 of record JAQXXN010000103.1, on the reverse strand, counting down.
AACCGTTTAATCCACAGGTACATGCCGCTTCGCACAGCGCCGGACATACTCTTGATGTAAATTCCGGAAAGCTGCTTGTCTTGTGAAGACGATTATATGCCTGCCTCCAGTTTCCGGTATAAACCAGATCATTCCACTCCGGAATCAGGTTATTTAACGGACATCCTGCCGCCATTCCTCCTAACATCATTCCTGCCTGACAAAACGGCACGCCGCAGTCCATGCATCTGGCACCCTGCTGTCTTTGCTTTGCCTCAGAAAGAGGAGTGTGGAATTCATTAAAATTTTTTATTCTGTTTTTTGGCTCAATGGCCTGACTTACTTCTCGCTCATATTCCATGAATCCTGTCGCTTTTCCCATGATTTTCTCCTCCTTTTAGTTCTTTGTCACGGCATAGAATGCTTCAATCTGTGCCTGTTCGCTGCTTAAACCTTTTTCTTCCATCTGGACAATCTTATTTAACATCTTCTTGTAATCATTTGGAATAATCTTCTTAAATAGCGGAAGATAGTATCCGAAATTATCAAGAATTTCCTTGCCCTTTGTGGAGTTGGTATATGCCACGTGGTCTTTAATCATTTCCTTTAATTCAAAGACATCATATTTATCTGTTACACTTTCAATGGAAATCATCTCTTTATTCAGTCTTGTGTAAAGCGTTCTGTCCTCATCCAGAACATATGCAATACCACCGCTCATTCCGGCAGCAAAGTTCTTTCCGGTTCTTCCAAGAACAACCACACGTCCTCCGGTCATGTATTCGCATCCATGATCGCCGACACCTTCCACGACAGCCGTTGCACCGGAGTTACGAACGCAGAAACGTTCACCGGCAACACCGTTGATATATGCCTTTCCGCTTGTTGCACCGTAAAGCGCCACATTACCGATAATGATATTTTCATCTTCCTTGAACTTGATTCCCTTTGGCGGATATACAATCAGCTTTCCGCCGGAAAGTCCCTTACCAAAATAATCATTACTATCACCAACAAGCTCTAACGTAAGTCCCTTTGGAATAAATGCACCAAAGCTTTGTCCACCGGCACCGGTACATTTAACAGTAAAGGTATCTTCCGGAAGCTTATCATAATATTTTCTTGTAATCTCGGCACCAAAAATCGTACCGAATGTTCTGTCTGTATTGGAAACGTCCACTTCAATGCTTCTCTTCTGTCCGCTTTCCAGAGCACTTCCCAGTTTCTTTAAGAGAATCTTCTCATCCGCAGTCTTCTCCAGTTCAAAGTCATATACCTTCTTATGATTATAATCCATTTTCTCATAAAACGGATTATTAAGAATTGCAGACAAATCCACGCTTCCGGCACGTCCGCTTGTGACACCTTCCTTGGCTTTCAAAAGATCCGTTCTTCCAACCAGTTCATCCACGGTCTTCACACCAAGCTTTGCCATGTACTCTCTTAATTCTTCTGCGATGAAACGCATAAAATTGACAACATACTCCGGTTTTCCTGCAAATTTCTTACGAAGTTCCGGATTCTGTGTTGCCACACCCACCGGACAGGTATCCAGATTGCAGACTCTCATCATTACACAGCCAAGTGTTACCAGTGGAGCAGTTGCAAAACCAAATTCTTCAGCACCAAGGATTGCCGCAATTGCCACATCTCGTCCTGTCATAAGCTTACCGTCTGTTTCCAGAACAACCTTATTTCTAAGTTCATTCATAATCAGTGTCTGATGTGCCTCTGCCACACCAAGCTCCCATGGAAGACCTGCATTGTAAATAGAGCTTCTCGGAGCCGCACCGGTACCTCCGTCATAACCGGATACCAGAATAACCTGTGCACCAGCCTTTGCAACACCGGCTGCAACCGTACCGACACCTGCTTCAGAAACAAGCTTTACAGAAATTCTTGCATCCGTATTGGCATTCTTTAAGTCGTAAATCAGCTGTGCAAGATCCTCGATAGAATAAATGTCATGATGAGGTGGTGGGGATATCAGGCTCACACCAGGAGTGGAAAGTCTGGTCTTGGCAATCCATGGATATACCTTCTTTCCCGGAAGATGTCCACCCTCACCAGGTTTTGCACCCTGTGCCATCTTAATCTGAATTTCCTTTGCACTTACCAGATATCTTGATGTAACGCCAAAACGTCCGGATGCAACCTGCTTGATGGCGGAGCAGCGATTTAATCCGTCTGCGCCGATTTCCAGCCTCTCAAGACTTTCACCACCTTCACCACTGTTTGACTTGCCGTGAAGCATGTTCATTGCTATGGCAAGTGTTTCATGTGCTTCCTGTGAAATGGAACCATAGGACATGGCGCCTGTCTTAAATCTCTTCACAATGGATTCCACGCTTTCCACCTGTTCCAGCGGAATACCTTTCTTTGGATATTTAAAATCCATTAATCCGCGAATATTCATTGCCTCAGTTTCTTTATCAATCAGTTTGGTATATTCTTTAAATGTGTCGTAATTTCCGGTTCTTGTTGCCAGCTGAAGCAGATGGATGGTCTGCGGATTATACAGATGTTCTTCCTTTCCGCTCCTAAACTTATGACTTCCGGCACTATCCAGGGTATCATCCGTTGTCAGTCCCAATGGATCAAATGCTCTTGCATGAAGTGCTTCCACGTCATCTGCTATATCAGAAAGACTGATACCCTCAATCCTGCTTACCGTATCGGTAAAATACTTTTCTATGACATCCGAATTAATACCGATTGCTTCAAAAATCTTGGAACCCTGATAGGACTGGATAGTCGAAATACCCATCTTGGATGCAATCTTTACAATGCCATGAATAACTGCATTGTTGTAATCATCCACTGCTGCATAATAATCCTTATCCAGCATGTTAAGGTCTATCAGTTCCTTAATACTCTCCTGTGCAAGATATGGGTTAATTGCACTGGCACCAAATCCAAGAAGTGTGGCAAAATGATGTACTTCTCTCGGTTCACCACTCTCTAAAATAATAGAAATACTGGTACTCTTCTTTGTCTTAACAAGATACTGTCTCAATGCAGATACCGCCAACAACGAAGGAATTGCCACATGGTTTTCATCCACACCCCTGTCGGAAAGAATAATGATATTAGTTCCTTCGCGATATGCCCTGTCCACTTCCACATATAAATGATCAATGGCTTTTTCCAGGGAAGTATTGGTATAATAAGTTGTAGGAATTACGGAAACCTTAAATCCCGGCACCTTCATGTTCTTTATTTTTAATAAATCCGTACTGGTAAGAATCGGATTGTTAATCTTAAGCATCTTACAGTTTTCCGGAAGCTGCTCTAAGATATTACCGTCCTTGCCCAGATAAACACTGGTGGAAGTTACAATTTCCTCACGGATTGCATCAATCGGAGGATTGGTAACCTGTGCAAAACGCTGTTTAAAATAATTAAATAACGGCTGGTGTTTATTGGAAAGTACTGCAATCGGCGTATCAATACCCATTGCTCCGATACTCTCTGCTCCATTTAACGCCATCGGAAGAATGGAGGTTTTAAATTCCTCAAAGGTATAACCAAAGGCTTTCTGTAATCTTGCCCGGTCTTCCTTCCCGTATTCTTCCACTTTCATGTTCGGAATCTTAAGATTATGAAGCTCTATAAGATTACCGTCCAGCCACTCGCCGTAAGGCTGGCTTGATGCATATTCCAGCTTTAACTGTTCATCATCTACCAGTTCTCCCTTAACCGTATCAACCAGAAGCATCTTGCCCGGTCTTAAGCGGTCTTTCTTAACAATCTTTGTCTGATCCAGTTCCAGTGCTCCGACCTCGGAAGAAAGAATCAGATAATCATCATCTGTAATATAATATCTGGACGGTCTTAATCCGTTACGGTCAAGTACGGCACCTACCACATCTCCATCGGTAAATATAATGGATGCCGGTCCGTCCCAAGGCTCCATCATTGTTGCATAAGACTGATAGAAGTCTTTCTTTGTCTGATTCATTGCCTTATCATTACTCCAAGGTTCCGGAATCATAATCATGACTGCCAGTGGAAGCGGCATGCCATTCATCACAAAGAACTCCAATGTATTATCAAGCATTGCCGAATCGGAACCTGCCCTGTTAATCACAGGAAGGAGCTTATGCATCTCATCCCCGAGAATCTTGGAGTTAATCGTTTCCTCACGTCCAAGCATCTTATCCGCATTTCCCGTAATGGTGTTGATTTCGCCATTATGTACGATAAAACGGTTTGGATGAGCCCTCTCCCAGCTTGGATTTGTATTCGTTGAAAATCTGGAATGCACGGTGGCAATGGCAGATTCATAATCCTCACTCTGAAGATCCTTAAAGAACTGGCGAAGCTGTCCCACAAGAAACATTCCCTTATATACAATAGTACGGCTTGAAAGAGAAACAACATAGGTATTATCATTACTTTGCTCAAAGACACGTCTTGCCACATACAGTCTTCTGTCGAAGGCAAGTCCCTTTTCCACATCTGCCGGTCTCTTAATAAAGCCCTGCATGATACAAGGCATGCAGTCTATTGCCTTCTTGCCCAGTACCTCAGGTGCTGTCGGCACCTCTCTCCAGCCCAGGAATTCCAGTCCCTCTTTTTCCACAATAATCTCAAACATTTTCTTTGCCTGATTTCTTTTCAGTTCATCCTGTGGAAAGAAAAACATTCCGATACCATAGTCTCTTTCTTCCCCTATGTCAAAACCAAGCTTCTTGGCTTCCTTGCTGAAGAACTTATGTGAAATCTGAAGCATGATACCAACACCGTCACCAGTCTTTCCTTCTGCATCCTTACCGGCTCTGTGTTCCAGTGTTTCAACAATTTTAAGTGCATTGGATACGGTTTCATGAGTTTTGATTCCCTTGATATTTACAACCGAACCAATACCACAGTTATCATGTTCAAATCGCGGATCATATAATCCGACTGCCTTGTCATTTCCCATCTTTTCACTTTCCTTTCCTGTTTCATTTGCAAATCTGAAGCAACTATACACCTTTCCCTTCAAAATGTAAACAAGAAATTTTTAGAAATTGTCTAATAATTTGAATATTTCAGTATTTAACTACTATTTTTCTGATTATATCAGCTTTTTTCTTAGAATTTTTTCTTTAAAAAATTCATTTTAGGCATAGAGTTTTTTAATATCCACCTGCTTTTACATAAAAAAATTAGGTTCAAAGAGTACTTTAAGCCTAATTTTCTAACAAATCATTTAATTTTTTTAGTTTTTACCCTGTAATTCGTAATATTTACGCGGGACAATAATATTAACTGCATTACTTATGATATCAATACTGACATCCTGCTGTTCGCCGCCAAATTCTCCGTCCAAAACCCACGGAATATTTTTATCCGCATGTATCTTTATCTTATCCGTCTTTGCATGAAATATGTTAGGATTTTTACATTCTTTATAAAGAATCGCATTCATCAGCTTGGTAAAATCATTTGCTGCATCAAATGCCTTAATAAATGTACATTCAAACAGTCCATCATCCAGTTTTACATTTTTTCCTGCAATATTCTTAAAACCGCCCACCGACATCGTATTGGTTATCATGCCAAAAAGGAAATCCCCTTCTACAGATTCTCCATTCGCCTCCACAACCATGTGTGACGGCTTAATGAACGGAATACTTTTTAGTCCTTCAATCACATATGCCTGATGCCCAAATATATTCTTAAACTGCTGCGGAGTTGCATAGGATACTTCCGTAAAGGCTCCGAATGCCGCCACATAGTTATAATAGCGTCCGTTAAATCTGCCTATGTCACATCCCATAACCTCCCCTTCCACAATATCCCTTGCAGCCTGAATCATGTCGCTTGAAATTCCAAGACTCCTTGCAAAATCATTGGTGGTTCCACTGGGAATATAGCCCACAAAAGGTTTTTCCCCCGTATATTCCATTACCGCAGCAACCGTCTCGTTTAATGTTCCGTCGCCTCCGCTGCATGCTATGATATCATATTTTCCTTCAGACTGTTTGATTTTCTCGTAACCGTCCCTCTGTGCTTTAGTAGGATATACAACAACCTCATATTCTGCCGCTGAAAATATCTGAAGTATCTTTGACAAATATTCATTTATCTGTGCTTTTCCTGAGTTGGGATTATACACAAACAACATTTTCTTCATACATATCTTCCCCTTCTATCGATCCCACTTATCGCAAAGAGCATTAATCTGATCTGTAAACTTGGCAAGATCCTTATTTGCTCCGCCTTCATTATGCGCAATAACCGTAAGAAGTCTCTTACCGGCTGCCACAAGTCTGTCATATACAGCACTGACACGTCTTCCTGTTGTTCTCCTGCTCTTTTTGGTACTGTTGCCTGTCACAAGGCAGGAACCATCTACCAGGCTGTATGAGCTTCCGGTATACGGTGCAGTTGCATTCAGTCCATACTCATTTTTCAGACATTCCGTAAATTCGTCACAGACAGAATCCTCGCCGTGTACAACAAATACCGTCTGCGGTTTCGGCTGGAATTCCCTGATCCATGCAATTAACCCTTCTTTGTCTGCATGACCACTGATTCCTTCCATTTTAGAGATTTCTGCATGAATTTCTATTTCTTCTCCAAAAAGCCTTATGCTTTTTGCTCCTTCCAGTATTGCCCTGCCTACCGTTCCGTTGGCCTGATATCCCACAAACAGGATGGTACACTCCGGCCGCCACAGATTATGCTTGAGGTGGTGCTTGATCCG
>JAQXXN010000102.1 GCA_029226085.1 Thermoflexaceae bacterium | reverse complement strand
CAGAATGGAGGACATTATGGTTAGAGCAATCGTTGGTGCTAACTGGGGTGATGAAGGTAAGGGTAAAATCACGGACATGTTGGCAGAAGAGTCAGATATTATTGTAAGATTTCAGGGCGGAAGTAACGCAGGACACACCATTATCAATGATTATGGCAAGTTTGCATTACATTTGCTTCCATCCGGTGTTTTTTACAATCATACAACAAGTGTTATTGGTAATGGTGTTGCGTTAAATATTCCATATCTTTTTAATGAAATCAAAGCATTGACGGACAAGGGAGTTCCGGCACCAAAGATTCTGGTATCAGACAGGGCACAGATTCTCATGCCGTACCATGTGGATTTTGATGCATATGAGGAAGAAAGGCTTGGCGGTAAGTCCTTTGGTTCCACAAAGTCCGGTATTGCTCCATTTTATTCCGATAAATATGCAAAGATCGGTTTCCAGGTAAGCGAACTTTTTGATGAGGTTTCTCTTAAGGAAAAAGTAGAACGGGTTGTGGCATATAAGAACATTTTATTAGAGCATCTGTACCACAAACCACTTCTTGATTCGGAAGAGGTATTTAAACTGATGTTATCATACAGGGAAATGGTTGAGCCATATGTGGCAGATGTTTCTGCATTTCTTCATGAGGCAATCAAGGAAGGAAAGAATATTCTCCTTGAGGGACAGTTGGGTGCGTTAAAGGATCCTGACCATGGTATTTATCCGATGGTTACATCATCCTCAACCCTTGCAGCTTACGGTGCAATCGGTGCAGGAATTCCTGCAAGTGAAATAAAGAATGTTACAACTGTTGTTAAAGCATACTCTTCCGCAGTTGGTGCGGGCGCATTTGTCAGTGAGATTTTTGGTGCCGAAGCGGACGAACTTCGAAGACGTGGTGGTGATGGCGGCGAGTTTGGAGCCACAACAGGCCGTCCGAGACGTATGGGATGGTTTGATGCAGTTGCTACACGTTACGGATGCAGAATGCAGGGAGCAACAGAGGTTGCCCTGACAGTTATTGATGTACTGGGATATCTGGATGAGATTCCGATTTGTGTCGGCTATGAAATTGACGGTAAGGTAACAAAGGATTTCCCTGTTACCTATAAGCTTGAAAAGGCAAAGCCGGTTCTTGAGACAATGCCGGGCTGGAAATGTGAACTCCGCTGAATCAAGAAGTACGAAGACCTTCCGGAGAACTGCCGCAAGTACATTGAGAGAATCGAGAAAGAAATTGAGGTCCCGATTACAATGGTATCTAACGGACCGGGAAGACATGAAATTATAAAGAGATAGTGATAAGCAGGCAGCAAATCCGAAAAGGGTTTGCTGCCTGAATTATAATACCCGCAGACATTCACTTATTAATTATCCCTCGTTAAGAACCCGTTAAATTCCCCCAATCCCCAATTAACAACCGGTTAAGATACGCCCTGAAGCGTGGAATATGCCAGATTAACGTGGTATGATTCAGTAAAATTACTTTTGTGGAGGAATTATTATGTTGAATTTGCTTGGAAATATCATGGTTATTTTACTGATGCTTCTGGGAGGCGTTATTACGGTGGCAATGTTTGTCAGTATCATTGTGATTATTGGATGGAAGATTTACAGAAAATGTAAATATGGCTATTCATTATATTATTAATTTGCAGAAAACTGCAAAAACCAGTAATATTTAACGAAATATTAACAAGAGAGATAAGGAGCAATCAAAATGAACTATTGGAAAAAGAAACATTCGTTTCCATATAACAGTATCATCACATTTATCATACTGGCTGTGGCGGCATCATTCTGTTTTCTGATTCAGCAGTTTGTTCCGACAGACACGCATGTACCGTTAATCTTTGTGCTGGCAGTATTATTTGTATCCCGGTTTACGGATGGATATCTGTATGGCATTGTTGCCTCCATGCTGGCGGTAGTCGGAGTCAATTTTGTATTTACATATCCATATTTTGAATTTAATTTTACACTGACGGGTTATCCGCTTACCTTTGTTACAATGCTTGCAGTGGCGATTTCAGTCAGTACACTGACAACGCAGATTAAGAGGCAGGAAGCCATACGGCTTGAAGTGGAAAAAGAGAAGATGAGGGGAAATCTCCTGCGGGCAGTGTCCCATGACATAAGGACGCCTCTTACCTCCATTGTGGGTTCAGCATCGGCGATTCTGGATAATAACGAAACAATATCCGATGAAAATAAGCTGGAACTCATAAATGATATCCGTGAAGAAGCGCAGTGGCTTATCCGGATTGTGGAAAATCTCCTGTCTGTTACGAGAATTAATGGGGAAAGTGCTAAAATTAATACGGAGGTTGAGGCAGTAGAGGAAGTAATCGGAAGTGCCGTTTTAAAGTTTAAAAAGCGTTTCCCGGATGTGAAGGTAGAAGTAGATGTACCACAGGAAGTATTACTGGTTCCCATGGATGCCATCCTGATTGAACAGGTACTTGTAAATCTTTTGGAAAACGCCGTGATTCATGGCAGGACAACCTCGCTTATTACGATTAATGTGTTGGTAAATCATGCGGATAAACGGGTCATAATTACAGTGGAAGATGATGGGGAAGGAATAAAAGAGTCGGTACTTCCGACCATGTTTGAAGGAAACTTAAGTTCAGAGGAAGGGGAAGAATGCGATTCCAAGAGGAATATGGGAATCGGTCTTTCAGTGTGCATGAGTATCGTAAAAGCGCACAAGGGGGACATGAAGGCAGAAAATAAGGCAGATAAAGGTGCAAGAATCATGTTTTATCTTCCGATGGATGAGGAGGAAAAATAATGGAAATCAAGGACAGGGTATTAGTAATAGAGGATGATAAGAGTATCCGTAATTTTTTAAGGGCAATTCTGGAAGCGAATAATTATGACGTGATTATGGCAAGCTCAGGTGTGGATGCGTACAGCATGATTACCTCTCAGTGTCCGGACGTTGTGATTCTGGATCTGGGACTTCCT
>JAQXXN010000101.1 GCA_029226085.1 Thermoflexaceae bacterium | reverse complement strand
GGAATTTGATTTAAGTCTTGTGGAATATGCAATTCCTACGTATTATACGATTGCAGCGGCAGAGGCAAGCTCTAATCTGGAGCGTTTTGACGGTGTGAAGTACGGTTATCGTGCAAAGGATTATGAGGGACTTCATAACATGTATAAAAAGACTCGTTCCGAAGGCTTCGGTCCTGAGGTTAAGAGAAGAATCATGCTTGGTTCATTCGTGTTAAGCTCCGGTTATTATGATGCATATTACTTAAAGGCGCTTAAGACTAAGGCACTTATTAAGCAGGCTTTTGATAAGGCATTTGCAAAATATGACATCATTCTTGGTCCGGCGGCGCCGACCACGGCACCGCGGCTTGGAGAATCCTTATCCGACCCGATTAAGATGTATCTTGGTGATATTTATACTATTTCCGTAAATCTTGCAGGACTTCCGGGAATTTCTGTTCCATGCGGTCTGGACAAGAAAGGATTACCAATCGGGGTACAGATGATTGGGGATTGCTTTAAAGAAAAGACCCTGATTCGTGCGGCATATGCATTGGAACAGACAAGACAGTATGAACGCTGTGATGCGGCGAAAGAAATGGATTAGGAGGTAGGAATGATGAAACAATATGAAACAGTCATTGGTTTGGAAGTTCATGTGGAACTGGCAACAAAGACCAAGATTTTCTGCTCCTGCTCCACGGCATTCGGCGGGGCGCCGAATACACATACCTGCCCTGTATGTACAGGAATGCCGGGCTCTCTTCCCATGTTAAATAAGCAGGTGGTTGAATATGCAATGGCAGTAGGTCTTGCAACCAATTGTGAGATTACAAGAAAGAATATATTTGACAGAAAGAATTATTTTTATCCGGATAATCCGCAGAATTACCAGATTTCCCAGCTGTATCATCCAATCTGCCGTAACGGCGGTGTGGAGATTGAAACAGCCGCAGGCAAAAAGGTAATCGGTATTCATGAGATTCATATGGAAGAAGATGCCGGTAAACTGGTTCATGATGACTGGGAAGACTGTTCCCTGGTGGACTTTAACCGTTCCGGCGTACCGCTGATTGAGATTGTGTCAGAACCGGATATGCGTTCCGCAGAAGAAGTAATTGCATATCTGGATAAGTTAAGAATGATTATCCAGTATCTCGGGGCATCGGATTGTAAGCTTCAGGAAGGCTCCATGAGGGCGGATGTGAATCTTTCCGTGAGGGAAGTCGGGGCAAAAGAATTCGGAACCAGAACCGAGACAAAGAACCTGAATTCCTTTAAGGCGATAGCAAGAGCCATCGAAGCAGAAAGAGAACGCCAGATTGACTTAATCGAATCCGGTAAGGAAGTGGTTCAGGAAACCAGAAGATGGGATGACAACAAGGAATATTCCTATGCCATGCGTTCCAAGGAGGATGCACAGGATTACCGGTATTTTCCGGAACCGGACCTTGTACCGGTGGTGATTGACGATGAATGGCTGAACCGTGTAAAGGCTGCCCAGCCGGAATTCCGTGATGAGAAGAAGGCAAGGTATGTTGCCGAATTTGAACTGCCGGAATATGATGCGGACATTCTTACTTCATCTAAGAGACTTGCGGATATCTTCGAAGAGACAACTGCAATCTGCAACAAACCAAAGAAGGTTTCCAACTGGCTGATGGTTGAAACCATGCGTCTCATGAAGGAAAAAGAAATGGAGCCGGAGGATTTGACATTTTCACCAAAGAATCTTGCAAAGCTCATTGAACTGGCAGATTCCGGTGCGATTAACTCCAGTGTTGCCAAGGAAGTATTTGAAGTGATTTTTACCGAAGATGTTGACCCTGATAAATATGTGGAAGAAAAGGGACTTAAGACGGTTCATGATGAGGGTGCCTTAAGAAAGACAATCGAAGAGGTGGTTGCAGCAAACCCACAGTCTGTTGCGGATTACCGAAGCGGTAAGGAAAAAGCAATCGGATTCCTGGTAGGCCAGACCATGAAAGCAATGAAGGGTAAGGCAGATCCGGGAATGATTAATAAGATTCTTAAGGAATTGTTATAGGAACTTTTGTGTCAGGGTGCAGATTCATATAAGTCTGTACCCTGATAGTGTTGAAAAGGTGGAAAAAATGGATTATTTAGCACAGTTAGCAAGTAATAAAATACTAATCAGCAGTGTCCTTGCCTGGGCACTGGCGCAGATTCTTAAGACGCTGATTAATTTCCTGTCTACCAGGGAATTTAATCCGGAAAGACTTTTTGGAAGCGGAGGCATGCCAAGTTCCCATTCTGCAACCGTATGTGCGCTTGTTACGGCAGTGGCAATGGAATACGGAATGGGTGATTATGAATTCGCAATGGCGGCTGTTTTTGCCATTATCGTAATGTATGATGCGATGAATGTAAGACGTGAAGCAGGAGAACATGCAAAATGGATTAATCTGATTGCAACCACGCTGCAGCCGGATATTCCTCTGGAACGTAAATTTAAGGAATATCTTGGACATACTCCCCTGCAGGTACTGATGGGAGGAATTCTCGGAATAGCGGTTGCATTTGCGGTTATGTAATATTGGAGAGAAACAATGGTTGAGAAAATAAAAGAAATATATAAAAAGTACGAAGAAATATGGAATTACCTGGTAGTCGGTGGATTGACCACTCTGGTAAGCTTTGCGGCTTACTTTATTGTGACAAGAACCATTCTGGATGTGAATCATCCAATCCAGCTTCAGATTGCCAATATTCTACAGTGGATAGCAGGTGTGCTGTTTGCATACTTTACCAATAGAAAATTTGTTTTTAAGAGTACCAATGAAAATAAAATGCAGGAATTTATATCCTTTACTTCTTCCAGAGTGGTAACACTGATTCTGGACATGGTGATAAAAGGAGTCATGGTAACATGGCTTGGAATGAACGACCTGATTGCCCTTGTGGTATCCATGGTGGTTGTAATCATCGGAAACTATGTTTTAAGTAAGTTTTTTGTGTTTAACAGGCATTAGATTTGGGGTGAATCCATGAATTTTACACATCTTCATGTGCATACGGAATATAGTCTTCTGGACGGTTCCAGTAAAATTAAAGAGATTGTTGCCCAGGCAAAAGCACTGGGAATGGACAGTATTGCAATCACCGACCACGGTGTCATGTATGGTGTGATTGATTTTTACCGTGCCGCAAGAGAGATTGGAATAAAACCGATTATCGGATGTGAGGTGTATGTGGCACCGGGTTCCCGTTTCGATAAGGAAGTGTCTTCCGGAGAAGACCGGTACAACCATATGGTACTTCTTGCGGAAAATAATCAGGGTTATCATAATCTGATGAAAATAGTTTCCAAGGGTTTTGTGGAAGGATTTTACTATAAACCAAGGGTGGATGCCGAGGTTTTGCAGGAATACCATGAGGGTATCATAGCCCTTAGTGCCTGTCTTGCGGGAGAGATTCCGAGATATCTGGCAGCAGGTTTTTACGAGGAAGCATGTAAGGCGGCGTTAAAGTACCGGGATTTGTTCGGAGAGGGCAACTTTTTTCTGGAATTACAGGATCATGGAATTCCGGAGCAAAGATATGTGAACCAGCAGATTGTACGAATGAGCAATGAGTTGAACATTCCCATGGTTGCAACCAATGATGTGCACTATACCTATGCGTCCGATGCGGAAGCACATGATATCTTACTGTGTATTCAGACCGGAAAAAAAGTATCGGATGAAGACAGAATGCGTTATGAGGGCGGGCAGTACTACTGTAAGTCGCCTGAGGAAATGGCAGAGCTTTTTCCATATGCACCGCAGGCACTGGAAAATACCCATAAAATAGCTGAGCGTTGTAATGTGGAAATTGAATTCGGTGTTACTAAACTGCCGCATTTTGATGTGCCGGAGGGATATGATTCGTGGTCGTATCTTAATCATCTGTGTTTTGAGGGACTCATCCGAAGGTACGGAGAGAATCCCAAGGATTCTTTGAAAGAACGTCTGGAATATGAATTATCCGTTATAAAGACCATGGGATATGTGGATTATTTCCTGATTGTGTGGGATTTTATTAATTATGCGAAGAAAAACGGAATCAGTGTGGGACCGGGACGAGGTTCGGCAGCAGGAAGCATTGTGGCGTACTGTCTTGCCATAACAGACATTGACCCGATTAAATATAATCTGATTTTTGAACGTTTCCTGAATCCGGAACGTGTGTCCATGCCGGATATTGACGTGGACTTCTGCTTTGAAAGAAGACAGGAAGTCATTGATTATGTGGTAGATAAATACGGTAAGGATAAGGTGGTACAGATTGTTACTTTCGGTACGCTGGCAGCAAAGGGCGTTATCCGGGATGTGGCAAGAGTATTGGATCTTCCGTATGCGATGGCAGATTCCCTTGCAAAGATGGTACCACAGGAATTAGGAATTACCCTGCAGAAAACTCTGGATTATAAAGGAGAATTGTGGGAAGCCTATAATTCAGATCCACAGGTAAAGTATCTGATTGACATGTGCCTCAGATTGGAAGGACTGCCAAGACATACTTCCATGCATGCGGCGGGTGTGCTTATCTGTCCGGAATCGGCAGATGAATATATACCGCTTTCAAGGTCTTCGGACGGAACGATTACCACACAGTTTGTCATGACAACTCTTGAGGAACTGGGACTTTTAAAAATGGATTTTCTGGGACTTCGTACCCTTACGGTAATCCAGAATGCCGAAAAACTGGTAAATCGTAATCCGGGCATGCATCTTGACATGAATCAGATTGATTACAATGATAAAGAGGTACTGGAGCTTATCGGTTCCGGAAAGGATGAAGGCGTGTTCCAGCTGGAAAGCGGTGGAATGAAGTCTTTCATGAAAGAATTAAAACCGCAGGGCATTGAAGATATCATTGCCGGAATTTCACTGTATCGTCCGGGTCCGATGGATTTTATTCCAAAGTATATTAAGGGAAAGAATCATCCGGAACAGATAGTGTATGACTGCCCGCAGTTAGAACCGATACTGGAACCGACCTATGGCTGTATCGTTTATCAGGAGCAGGTTATGCAGATTGTACGTGACCTGGCGGGATACAGCTGGGGACGAAGCGACCTTGTAAGGCGTGCCATGTCCAAGAAAAAGGGCAGTGTCATGGAAAAGGAGCGCAAGAATTTCATCTACGGTAATCAGGAAGAAAATGTACCGGGGTGTGTGGCAAACGGAATTCCGGAGGCAATTGCAAATAAAATATATGATGACATGATTGATTTTGCAAAATATGCCTTTAATAAGTCCCATGCGGCATGTTATGCGGTCGTGGCTTACCAGACGGCATTTCTTAAGACGCATTATCCGGTGGAATTCATGGCAGCACTTATGACCTCCGTCATGGGGAATCCGGGAAAAATCACGGAATATGTTCTTATCTGCCGTCAGATGAATATAGAGATTCTTCCTCCTGATGTGAATGAGGGAGAATGGGATTTTTCTGTTTCTGATGGGCGCATCCGCTACGGAATGTCTGCGATTAAGAGTATCGGACGTCCGATTATCGAAGCTATCGTGGAGGAACGAAAGAAAAACGGAAAGTTTACGGATCTTCATGATTTTATTGAAAGAATGATAGGGCAGGGTGTCAATAAGCGTTATATTGAAAATCTCATTAAGGCAGGAGCAATGGACAGCCTGAAGGCCAACCGACGTCAGATGATGATGGGATACGGTCCGATTGTGGAAAGTGTCAGTCAGGATAAGAAAAACGAAATTTCCGGACAGATGGATTTATTTTCCATGTTTGCAGAAGAAGATACGGCAGGATATAAGACTCCGCTTCCGAATGTCAGTGAGTATTCCAAGGAAGAACTTCTGGTTTATGAAAAAGAAGTCATGGGAATCTATGTAAGCGGTCATCCGCTGGAGAGCTACGAAGGACTGATGAAGAAGAATATCACGGCATCCTCAGTGGATTTTGAAATTGATGAAGAGACCGGACAGTCTGTTGTAAGAGACCAGCAGAATGTGGTTATTGGCGGCATGATTACGGAAAAGTCCACGAAAAATACCAAGAACGGGAAAATGATGGCATTTCTCACGGTGGAGGATTTGTTTGGAACGGTGGAGGTCATTGTATTTCCAAAGGATTATGAAAAATATCGTTCCATGCTGATTGAAGACAGCAAGGTATTTATTGTGGGACGGGCCTCTGTCAGTGAAGAGGAGAAGGGCAAGGTAATCCTTTCCCGGTTAATTCCTTTTGAACAGGTTCCGAGGCAGCTCTGGATAAGATTTGCCAATAAGGCAGAATACCTGCAGCATGAGGAAGAACTCAACCAGATTCTTTCTGCATCTGACGGAAATGATGAAGTAGTCATATACTGTGAAGCAGAAAAGGCAAAAAAATACATGCCAAGAAACATGACGGTAAATGCAGGAAAGGAACTTTTGGATATTTTGCACAGCAGATTTAGTGAAAAAAATATCAAAGTTGTAGAAAAATCTATTGAAAACTAAAAGGAAATGGATTAGAATTAGTGTTAATCGAGAGTTGATATTAGAAAAACTGATTTGATGCGAATTATAAAATGTGTATCATAATTTCATGTGGAGGAATGGACATGGCTAAAGAAATTAAGACAATTGGTGTGTTGACAAGCGGCGGAGATGCTCCGGGAATGAATGCAGCCATTCGTGCTGTGGTAAGGTCTGCAATAGAGAAAGGTCTTACGGTTAAGGGTATCCGCAGAGGTTTCCAGGGATTGATTGATGATGAAATCATAGACATGGATAAGAGAAGTGTTTCTGAGACCATCAACAGAGGTGGTACTGTATTATATACCGCAAGATGCATGGAGTTCATGACGGAAGAAGGTCAGAAGAAGGCTGTTGAGACCTGTAAGAAGCATGGAATTGACGGAATTGTCGTAATCGGCGGTGACGGTTCTTTCCGTGGAGCAAGGGATTTGTCAAAGTGGGGTATTAATACCATCGGTGTACCGGGTACCATCGACCTTGATATTGCATGTACGGATTATACCATTGGATTTGATACAGCTGTCAATACGGCAATGGAAGCCATTGATAAGATTCGTGATACATCCACATCTCATGAACGATGCAGTATTGTTGAAGTAATGGGACGAAATGCAGGATATATTGCACTGTGGTGTGCCATTGCCAACGGTGCGGAAAATGTTCTTCTTCCGGAGCGCTATGACGGAAATGAACAGGCAATCATTGATGATATCATTAACAGCCGTAAGAAGGGTAAGAAGCATCATATTATCATCAATGCAGAAGGAATTGGACATTCTACCAGCATGGCAAGAAGAATTGAAGCTGCCACAGGAATTGAGACAAGAGCTACAATTATCGGTCATATCCAGAGAGGCGGCAATCCTACCTGTAAGGACAGGGTATATGCTTCTTCCATGGGTGTACACGCAGTAAATCTTCTGTGTGAAGGCAAGAGTAACAGGATTGTGGCATATAAGAATGCAGAGTTTGTGGATTTTGATATTGATGAGGCTCTGGCAATGAAGAAGGACATTGATGAGTATAAGCTGAATGTAAGCTTACTGCTTTCCAGATAAGGATTATTTAAGAAGGGGCTTTGTAGCCCCTTTTTTTCGTATAATTCGTGGTAAAGGGCAAGAACCGGGAGGATGAGATTATGATTACAAGTACGGCAAACGGACAGGTAAAACATGTGGTAAACCTGATGAATAAGGCAAAGTACAGGAGAGAAAACAGGGAATTTGTAGTTGAGGGAATTAAGATGGTGCTTGAGGCACCGGAGGAATCGGTAGAGAAAATTTTCGTGGCGGAGAGTTTTGTTCAGAGTCATAAAAGTGGACTGGAAAACATACAATGGGATAGTCCTAAGATGGAAACGGTCAGTGACAATGTATTTAAGCAGATGTCCGATACCATGACGCCGCAGGGTATCATGGCCATTGTAAAAATGAAGGAAAGTCCCCTTAGCGAGGTTGTGGGACAAGAAAAGGCTTTTGTGATGGTGTGTGAGGATTTGCAGGATCCGGGGAATCTGGGAACGATTATCCGGACAGGCGAAGGTGCAGGCGTTTCGGGTATCATAATGAGTAAAAATACGGTGGATGTGTATAATCCGAAGACAATCCGGTCAACCATGGGGTCTATTTACCGTGTACCGTTTCTGTATACGGACAATCTGCAGGAAACCATCCGTCAAATGAAAGCATTGGGGGTAACTGTGTATGCAGCTCATTTAAATGGGAATAATAGTTATGCAAAAGAGGATTATTCCGGCAAATGTGCTTTCCTTATTGGAAATGAAGGAAACGGGCTTAAAAGTGAAACGACAGAGCTGGCGGATAAGCTGATTAAGATTCCAATGGAAGGCAGTGTTGAATCACTGAATGCGGCTGTTTCTGCGGCAGTTCTCATGTACGAGGTGAACCGCCAGAGAAGAGGCTAAAAAGGGCTAAAGGGTGCCAAACTTGACATTCTGTTTCATGTTTGCTAGAATAACCTAATAATTAATACTTTTGTAATAATTTCGTACGTATAAGTTATGTTTGGAGGTTAGGATGAATTCTAAGAGTAGAAGATTTTTTCTGTATCTTTTACTTGCAGTCATGGTTGTTACACAGGTTGCATTTACAAAGAACGGAGAAAATAATACTTCTGATGAATCAGCTGTAAATAGTACAGAGCATACAGACGGGACAGAAAATGAAGTACAGACGAATGCAAATGCAGTGATTGAAGTAAAAAATACAAGTTTGGCATCGGCGTCAGAAAGCGAAGGGGCATCCTATGTTGTCATAGTGGAAGAACAGACAGAGGATGAAAGCGGAGAAGAGTTTCTTGGTGTGGATGAGACTATGGAAGAATCGGATTTTCAGGATATGATTGTTTCCTATGCAGACCCGTATCTCCCGGTAAGAACAGAAGCAACAAGGGATTCGGAAACGGTAGGCAAGTTATACCCGGGAAGCTATGCAGATATTGTTGAACGCGGTGATGAATGGACCAAGATTAAATCCGGAAATGTGGAAGGGTATATTCAGAATATTTATGTGTGCTTTGACCAGGAGGCAGAAGATTTATCGGACCAGCTGCGGGGTACCCTGTCAACGGCAGTAACCCTTGCTGAAGAAAAGAAGATGCAGGAAGAAGCTGCAAAGAAAGCGGCAGAAGCAGCCAAGAAGAATAATTCTTCTACCGGCTCGGCGGCATCTACGCCGTCTGTTTCGGCATCTTCTTATGAAGTATGCCTTCTTGCGGCAATTGTGGACTGGGAGGCAAATTCAGAATCCTATGAAGGAAAGCTTGCAGTTGCGTATGTTGTATTAAACAGGGTAAATGCCGGATACGGTGGAAGCATACAGGCTGTATTAAGTGCAAGGGGACAGTTTGGCGGAGTGACGGACGGTAATGGTAACTGGTCATCCAGATTTCAGGAACGTATTAACAAGTATGTGAACGGAACGAGCAATGAATGCTTAAGTGCGGCACAGGATGCACTGGCAGGAGTGAATAATCCGCTGAATGCCAATTATCTGAATTTTAACACGGTGGTCAGCTCGTATTCACAGGCACAGCAGATTGGAAGTCATATTTTTTATAATCATTAATAAATTACGGGTAGGATTTAATCAAAATATTAAATCTTACCTGTTTTTGTTTGAACCTGTTTTCTTTACACAAAAATATGATGACAAAAATCATATAAAAGTGTACAATGAACATATACCTTTTAAAAGGAGGGAGTATATTATGGGTGCATTTTTACAGTTTGCAGATGCAGATGCAGTTTTCTGGCTGGCAGCAATGGTAATTCTGGTTATTATTGAAATCGCTACCATGGGATTGTATACGATCTGGTTTGCTGGCGGCAGTCTGATTGCTTTCTTTGTTTCACTTATGGGGTTTAACTGGTGGGTTCAGCTTGGAACATGCCTTGTGGTATCAGGCATTCTGCTGCTTTTTACCAGACCTGCAGTACAGAAGAGGCTGAACAAAGAACGGGTAAAAACCAATGTTGACAGTCTGATTGGCGAAAAAGCGAGGGTTTTAGAGGCGATTGACAATATCGCCGGAACCGGAAGGGCAGTTGTAAATGGACAGGAATGGATGGCAAGATCAATAGATGATGCTGTCGTATTTCCAAAGGATGCCGTTGTTACAATTGTTGAAATTTCGGGAGTCAAAATTATTGTAAAGAAAGAAGAGGAATAAGAGTATGCCGTATATTGTCATTTTAGGAATTATTATCGTGGTAATTTTTGCAAGTTGTGTCAAGGTTGTTCCACAGGCTAAGGCAGTTGTCCTGGAAAGACTTGGCGCATATAAGGAAACATGGTCAGTTGGTGTTCACATTAAAATGCCGTTAATTGATAAGGTAGCAAAAGTAGTTGTATTAAAGGAACAGGTTGTTGATTTTGCTCCTCAGCCGGTTATTACAAAGGATAACGTAACAATGAGAATTGATACGGTTGTATTCTATCAGATTACTGATCCGAAGCTTTATGCTTACGGTGTTGAAAACCCAATCATGGCAATTGAGAATCTGACAGCAACAACGCTCCGTAACATTATCGGTGATCTGGAACTGGATGAGACACTTACATCCCGTGAAATTATCAATACCAAGATGAGAGTCCAGCTGGATTCCGCAACAGACCCTTGGGGCATCAAGGTAAACCGTGTAGAACTTAAGAACATCATCCCACCGGCAGCCATTCAGGATGCAATGGAGAAGCAGATGAAGGCAGAACGTGAAAGACGTGAGGCAATTCTTATCGCGGAAGGTGAGAAGAAGTCAACGATTCTTGTTGCAGAAGGTAAGAAGCAGTCAGCAATTCTTGAAGCAGAAGCAGAAAAAGAAGCAGCAATTCTCCGTGCAGAAGCAAAGAAGGAAGCTACCATCCGTGAGGCGGAAGGTCAGGCAGAGGCAATTCTTGCAGTACAGAAGGCAAATGCAGAAGGTATTAAGCTGATTAATGAATCCAATCCTTCCAATGCCGTATTGCAGATTAAGAGTCTTGAAGCATTTGCCAAGGCAGCAGACGGCAAGGCGAATAAGATTATCATTCCATCGGATATTCAGGGAATTGCAGGTCTTGCAAAATCAATTGTTGAGGTTGCAAAGGATAACTAATTATTTTAAGAATCAGGGTAAGACAGGTATAAGGACATGAATTTAAAAGGACGTAATTTTTTAAAACTTCTGGATTTCACTCCGGAAGAAATCAGATACATGCTTGATGTGGCGAAGGATTTAAAGGCGAAGAAAAAGGCAGGTATTGCACATGATAAGCTTCGTGGAAAGAATGTGGCGTTAATTTTTGAAAAAACCAGTACCAGAACAAGATGTTCATTTGAAGTGGCAGCGCATGACCTGGGAATGGGAACTACATATCTTGATCCGACCGGTTCACAGATTGGCAAGAAGGAAAGCATTGAAGATACCGCAAGGGTATTGGGAAGAATGTATGACGGTATAGAATACCGCGGTTATGGTCAGGATATTGTTGATGAACTGGCGGAATACGCAGGGGTTCCTGTATGGAACGGACTGACTAATGAATTTCATCCGACCCAGATGTTAGCGGATCTTCTTACCATTGAAGAACATCTTGGACATCTTGCAGGCGTGAAGCTTGTATATATGGGAGATGCAAGATATAATATGGGAAATTCGCTGATGGTTGCCTGTGCCAAGATGGGAATGCA
>JAQXXN010000100.1 GCA_029226085.1 Thermoflexaceae bacterium | reverse complement strand
GAATGCGTGATGGTGTAGGATCGTGGTTTGAGTATTATGATGACAGTGAAAAAGCTGTAGCCCCTCAACCTCGCTATAGAATCTATGATATAGCTACATATAGCAATGATGCGCTTACTGATTGGGTGAATTGCGCAGATTATGATGCAGAGACAGGAGAACTTCTCGGATATTGTAAAATGACAACGGATGAGACGGGAGCTCCGCTTATGGGGGAACGATGGGGAGCAGATGAACTTAGCCCAGAAGAAAAAAATGCACTTGGAGTAGCAGGCTCCTTATTTATTGCGGGAGCAGTGATTTACATGGGGTCTGAAATGGTTAGTTCACTCACAGATCCACATTATGCAGACAGTATTTATAAAGGACAGACACGCGAGGAACAGATGGCCGAGTTGAATCAGTATCGTCAGCAAAAAGAGGAAGAACAGCAAGAACAGAAACGATTAGAAGCTGATAGGCTGGCTGATGAAAAAGCGTATGCTAATTATCAGCTTGATAGGTGGGAAAGCGGTGAAATTGACGCTTATGAAAATGATATAAATTATTGGAACAGTATAGTGTATCAATAATAGGGGAGAAGAATAAAATGTTCTGTACAAAATGTGGAAATGAGATAATAGAAGGTGCGAAGTTTTGCACAAAATGTGGAAATCCAATTGGAGATGGAAATGCTCCGATTTCGGAAAAACTTAAAGGAACGGCAGAAGTAGGGGAGAAGGACTATAGGAAGATAATTATGTTGGTCACGATTCTGGTCTGTGTATTATTGGTCACAATTCTTGCAATTAATAAATTAGTTTCCAATGAAACTGTGGAGAATGTCGATAATCAAAGCATCAGTACCGATGAGAAGAAACCTTCAGATATAAAAAGTGAGGGTTATAATTCCGTAGAAGCTGCAGTAGATGCTCTTTTTTCGGCTGCATATAATAAGGATTTAGACGCTGTTGTAGATTGCTTCCCAAAAGAATTGAACTCCTATGTTCAACAACTCTATACGGAGTATCGTAGTGCGGCTTCCGGAATGGGTGGTGTCAGTACAAACCGGGCTCTGTTTTTTAGATATGAGAACTTAAATCCTGACAATGAATATTGGTATGAAATTGATACTGATTCGATAGATGTGCTTGATTCCTCGGAGGATTATGCAAGCCGACCTCTATATTATATAACGAAGGAACAATTCCAGAAAGAGTACGGGCTTACAGCAGATGAAATCTATGTGGTTTTAGTTTATTCTATGGGAAAATATTATGCGACAAATCCTGAGCCGGGTTATATCACAACGGGTTCAAAAGGATGGTTAGAAGTTGCAAAGATTGGGGAATCCTATTATATTGCTGCACCCGATGCTGCATTTTTACCTGAATTTTGTGAGTGATGATACTGTGATGTAAATGATTCGGGGAATAACTTTAAGTGCCGTGCATCTATGAACGTATTATTGATGAGGAAGTTTAGTATTCCGATATTTTGAATAGTCATTTCCCCTCTACTCATACGGGTAGAGGGGATTTTTTAGTCTTCCGGAAACGGTGGACTGTATTTTTGATGTGCTCTTTCTTCTTGTAAAGCTGCTTCTTTTATGGCACGTTCTACCTTTCCGGTATTTGCTTTTATCAATATTTTGAACAAGAAATCAGCACTGTCTGTTGCTGAATTGGGGTTATGAAATCTATAATTCAATTTTTTCTGTTTCAAGCGGTAACCACCACCTTAATGCAGTTCTTCTTTCCCATACTATGAGAATGATTTTTAGATTAGACCTAACTTTTTGTGTAACAGAATGGTAGAGGCAATGGCAAAGGATGAAGACACAAAAAATAAGTACATTGGCAATTGTTGTAAAATGAGATAACAGCAGGTTCAGAACTTCCATATCACAAAACTTTTGAGGGGTAATTTTTTCTATTCCCTCAATGTTTTCATTGATATAAGTCACTACTTCGGATATTTTGTCCTCCTGAATAAAGCCGAGTATCAGGTTAAAATGATGCCTCATATCATGCCTGTATATCCTGG
>JAQXXN010000099.1 GCA_029226085.1 Thermoflexaceae bacterium | reverse complement strand
CGGATAATCCGGAGCCGGGACAAGCACTTCATCCCCCGGATTAAGAAGTCCCTGCATGGAAAGAGTAATCAGTTCACTGACACCGTTTCCAGTATAAATATCCTCCAGACTGACATTCGGCATGTTTTTTGAATGGCAGTATTCCAAAATTGCCTTTCGTGCGGATATTAGTCCCTTGGAATCTGAATAGCCTTCCGTATCCGTTAAGTTATTCATCATTGCATCAATCACGGCTGCCGGTGCACGAAATCCAAAAGGTGCCGGATTGCCGATATTCAGTTTTAAAATATCAATTCCTTCCTCACTCATCTTCTGTGCCTCATCCATGACCGGTCCCCGGATGTCATAACATACGTGATCTAATTTTGTTGATTTTTCATAAACCTTCATAACCTGTACCTTCCTTTTCTCATCGTTAAGAACACTTCATTTGCCGCAGTGCGTTCCATTCGAAGCAAAAATAAAAGCCCTAAACGAAAAACGTCTAGGGCGAATTAATCATCCGTGTTACCACCTAAATTCAGAACAAGTCTGCACTCATCCGATACTATCATATCGTTTCTCTGTAACGGGAGAACCCGTTGAATCCTACACGGCTGTATGCACAGCTTTCAGTTCAAGGCTCCGGGACTGCTTCATAACCAGCATTGTAAAGACTTGCACCTGCCGTCTTCTCTCTGAAACTTCTCTGATTACTACTCTTTCCCTTCATTGCTCTTAACAACTATATCTGTGTGAATATTAGCACATTTTAGGGGTTATGTCAACACAGCTTATCCATGTATATAAAAAAATTTTTTAAAAAATATTGTTTTCCTTAAAATTACTCTTGAAATCATGGCATTATATCTATATAATACGAAAATGTAGGGAAAAATAAAAGTGAAAAACTTAATCTCTCAGAAAAGGACAACGAATGAACCAGAATTTATTTTTTGATATTGTTACAGAAATGGAATCTTTAAAGAAAGAAGGCCGTTTTCAGGATACCCATCAGTTTATTCAGCACGGTCAGATTTCTGTATATACCCATTGCAGGAATGTAGCATATGTAAGCTGCCGTCTTGCAGAGAAATATCACATCAATGTCGATCAGAAATCATTAATCCGTGGTGCTTTATTGCACGATTATTTCTTATATGACTGGCACGAAAAGAGAAAGGGACATTGTTTACACGGCTTTTTCCATCCGGGAACAGCACTAAGAAATGCACAGGAAGACTTTGAACTTTCTAATATTGAGAAAAACATTATCGTACGACACATGTTTCCATTAACAATTATCCCGCCAATGTGCAGGGAAGCCTGGCTTGTATGCCTTGCCGATAAGCTATGTGCTCTGGGTGAGACATTATCCGGCATTACATTATTACGCAGATGGCGTTTATTATCCGGACAATTCTAAAAGAATTGTCCGTTTTTCTTTGCCATGATTCTCACCATATGTTATTACTGCTCCACCGGTATTTTTTTATCCATCTTTAAAATATGGGTGGAAAGCCAGTTCAATAAATAATCCACAAGTTCATACAAATACTGCTGCTGATGCTCGTCCACATTCTCCAGATTAATCCGTTTTAGCATATCAACAAATGCCTTATGTGCTGCTTTCTGCGCCGTAAGACCTGCATAACTGATTTTCTCCATGTATGCCTCCTCATCCGCAAAATGAGTAACCGTGTATTCTTTTAATTCATTAATGATATCCACAATCGCATCATATTTATCATGAAGCAGTTCTGCACAAATCAGGTCATTGGTCTCTTTTATGATTTCAAACAGCCTTCTGTGCTCTTCATCCACAAATTCAATTCCAGTTCTGTATTTTGCCGTAAATGCAAAAGCATCCTTTTCATCCGTACCCACATTATGCCCAATCATAAGGTCACTTCCCAGAATATGACAAAACAGCCAGTTGGAAAGATATATAAGCAGCGTCTTTAACTTTTCTTTTGCATTGTCTTTCTGCAAATTTTCCAAATCATACTGATTCACATATTTTCTAAATTGTTCATGCTCTTTTTTCTGCCTTGCAAGTTCATGGTCACCAATCTGTTCCATATAAGCTTCTTCATTGGCAAAATGTTCTTCTGCATATTTTTTCAAGGATACAATAAGTCCTTTTACAGCCGCATATGCTGTATCTTCATTCTTTTCCAGTAATTCTATTCCTTCATTAATCATGGCAAAAAGTTTTTCATGCTCTTTGTCAATACTGTCAATTCCCGTAAGGCAGTCATTCGTAAACTGAAACATCACGTATCACATCCCCTGTCGTTATTTTTTATCAGTACTGACATTATACCATTTCACGAATCTCATTTCCAGTCTTCTCTTTTTCTTCCTTTCCATCGCTGTTTCTTTTTGCCATCCATATTGTTACTGGTATACTGATAAGCAGCAACGGCAGAATCTGGACCACCATTGGGACAAATGAGATAAAATCCGAATTTTTCGGTGACATATCCGAAACCATGACTGACAGAACTCCTGCTGCCCCCACACTGTTACTGATGGCATGCATAAATCCTGCCACCCAGACAGAGCCTGTTTTCTTCGTAAAGAAATAGAGCATAATGCCTTCCGCAATACATAATACGGTAAAGACGAAAAATCCCGACCATGGTTCTCCCCAGTAACCATGTCCAAAATTGTGTCCCTGAAGAATGCTTGGGAAATGCCAGACACTCCAGATAATACCCCCGAAAATCACCGCTTTTACCGTACCATATTCTTCTTCCAGCTTCGAATACAGGTAACCTCTCCAGCCAATCTCCTCTCCCAGACCGCCAAACGATACCAGTATTCCATTGCCGATAACCATGAATGGCAGCAAAAACAGCGTATTGTTAGTCAAACCATAGCTTTCTATCATGGAAGGATCAAATTTGTCTGGAAAAACCCAAAACATTAACGCCGTTCCCATATCCATCCAGATAAACGGAACAATAAGCGCAGCAAGCAGCCACAGCCATTTTTTGTCCTGAAAATGAATTCCAAGCATCATGGAATTGTTTCCTGTCATCTTAAATCCTTCTTTGGTAATTATTCTTGTGAATACCACGGAAATCGCGGGAATCAGCATGGAAAATGCCAGAATAAATTCCATGGTTTTCGATTCATAGATTCCACCTGCCAACACATACACAAAATCCATTCCCCATGTTAAAAAATATGTAAACAGTATATAAATCAAAATTCTTTTCTTAGTCATCTTCCTGCTCCAATCCAATAAAGAATCTACATGTAATTCTATAAGAAATATAATAAATACCAAGTATTCCAAAAATAATAACCAGCTGCGCAATCATATAAATCTGAGGATGTCCCTTTATATACCCGAAAATCGTTTCCATGGAAATCCTGTCCAGAATACTTAAATCACCAAATAACATATATGTCAGTACCAGAAATGCCACACCAAATATAATTCCAAGCTTCATCAAATATCCCCTTCCTGTTCCCAGACAAATTAAAAATGGCAGCTCCAATGCAGGTACCAGAAGCAGAATACACGCCATCAACGGAACAATTTGCTGCAGCATTGTAGAATAGTTCAACATTTCTTCATTGTTACAGTGGATAACACAAAGAAATCCCAGCATTTCACTAAAACTTATTGCAATATAAAATGAAATCAGAATGAACACATATTTTGATGCCACATACTGCCTTTTCGATACCGGAAGGCTTAGACAGTAACATCTTCTCTTTCGTCCTTCATCTGCTGCCACAATACTGGTTTCCAGATTAAAAATTACCAAGGCAAACAGTATGGTAACAATGAAGGAAGCCAGCAGATTTACGATGACATCTCCTTTTTCATCCGGAAGCATAAGCCGTAAGGACAACAAAATCAGAAATGCCGCTGCCATTGCAAAAACATACCATTTTCCTTTGGCCGCAATAAAATCCTTATACAAAAGTCCTGCCATTACTCAATCCCCTTTCTTCTCATTACACACAGACAAGAGCCCAGATAAGAAATTCCCATACAGAAAAGCGATATCATAAAAACCATCCATCCCTTTTTCTTCATATTCTCACCAAGGACATGCATCGTCTCAACCAGCATCTGTTCTGCCATTTCTTCCGACATGTTCATGTTCTTACTAAGGAACCAGAAAAGAAATGCCAGAAACAATACTACAAACGGAGCGCACTGAATGATATCTGCCCTGGCTGTTCCAAGCCAATACAGAAGGAACATTACAAGGCTCAGATAAATGAGCATTACACCGCAAAATGTAAAGACATATGAAATCAGTGTTCCAAATACAAATACCTCTGACACAATCGATACGAAAAAGGCAGCCAGAAGAGATCCCAAAAGACTTACAAAAGCAAACAAAAGGCATGCTGCATAGCGGCTTCCGACAATTTTGGCACTGCTTAGCGGAAGACTGAACTGATATTTATGAAAACCGGCTTTACTATCTTCTTTAAAGCACTCCACCACCATACCAGTAAATGCCATTGGAATAAAAAGGACTGCCCAGACTGCAATCTGAAACAAAGAAAAAATCTCCTCTTTGCTTAAATCGTCCTCAATCATCATACTTTCAATCCCCTTGGCTGCATTTCCGAATTGTGAACTAAGGATAAACATAACGGAAAGAAGGATAACACCACCTGTTATGGCACAAAACAACATTAAATTTTTCTTAAGGCAATACATGTCTTTCTGAATTAAACCCAACATATGCTATTCCTCCGGTACTATCTGGCTTGCTTTTCTGGAATATTCTGCATAAAAAATCATGATTTCTTCCAATGTGGCGGGCTCCATATGAATCCTTGGATAACGCTGTGCGCATTCTTTTCTGTTCTTTACAAGAACCTCCGAAGAAAATTCCGACTGCCTCCAGGATACCATATCCTCAGTCTGAATCTGTGACAGTTCTTCTTTTTTACATTTCATGAGTCCGTGATTTTCAAGAATCTCATTCTTATCACCGCACAGCAGGATATGTCCCCGGTCAATAAAAACAATCATGTCCGCAATCCGTTCCAAATCTGTGGTTATATGGGAGGACAACAAAATGGTGTGATTCTCCTCCATGACAAATTCTTGAAAAATCGTAAGAATTTCATTGCGCACAATAGGATCAAGGCCACTGGTTGGCTCATCCATGACAAGGAGTTCTGCCTCATGGGAAAGTGCAACTGCAATCTGAAGCTTCATTCTCATACCGCGCGAGAAAGAACCACATTTTTTCCGGCTTGGAAGCCCAAACTCTTTCAAATATCCAAAGAATTTCTCTTCCTGCCAGTTGGCATAGATATTCTTCATGACACCGTTAATCTGATTTGGAGTAAGAAATTCGTGAAAACACATTTCATCAAAGACTACACCTATTTTTTCCTTAACCTTTGCCCCGTCTTTCTGCATATCCTGTCCAAAGACCCTGATTTCTCCTGCATCCTTTTTAATGATATCCAGAATAAGCTGGATTGTCGTTGTTTTTCCGGCACCGTTTTGTCCGATAAAGCCACAGATACATCCCTTTGGGACTTCAAATTCCACACCATCCAGTTTAAAATCCTCATACTGTTTCGTGACACCCCTTAATTCCAATACATTATCCATTCTTTTTCTCCTTTTCTTCACATAGCAAATTAAAAATCTCCATTAATTCTTCTTTTGTTATCCTGGCTGTCTCTGCCTTATCCAGAATCTGGTCAAACAGTTCTTCAACCTCATAAATGATCTTTTCGCGCTCCACTTCCGGATTAATACCTTTTACAAAGCTTCCTTTTCCCGTGAAAGATTCGATATATCCGTCCCGCTCCAGTTCTTCATAAGCACGCTTGGTAGTGATAATGCTGATTCGAAGTTCCTTTGCCAGAAGACGCATGGAGGGCAGAAATTCGCCTTCCTTTAGTTCACCGTTAATAATCATGTTTTTTATTTGCTCCCGAATCTGCTCATAGATTGGCACCTCAGAATTATTAGTAATGATGATGTTCATGTACTGCTCCAT
>JAQXXN010000098.1 GCA_029226085.1 Thermoflexaceae bacterium | reverse complement strand
TCATCATCTGCCACCAAAAGCATCTGTTCCAAAACGGAAATCTGCTCCTTCGACAGAATGTTCTTATGCGGATGATACCAATCGGCAATACGGACACCGCCTCCGTTACCTCTAACAGTTTCCAGAGGGTATTCAGCCGTAAGTGCAAGAATGTCGGTTCTGATTGTTCTGTCAGATACACCGAGTTCACTCGCCAATACCTGCATACTTTCCTGCCTTCTTGCGACCATGATTCTCATAATCTCTGCTCGTCTCTCATTTGCACTCACGACTGTCACCTCCTTTCTGTCCTTGTCTGATTGCAATATTACGGGTCAAATAGGAAGGGTAATTTCCTATTTAAAAAACTTTTTATAAAAAAATTGCAATTTTTAATCCTGCTCCCACCTTATGGCGGTCAACCTGTTTATGTATTACTTCTCCATTCAAACTGCCTTACTGTCCGAAATAGAGAAAACCGTCTGATATTTGATATCCAGTTTGAGGTCAAAATGTAAAATGATTTTTGAAATATAATTCCAACTCACCTGTTCCTGAAAAGAACTCAAGAATCATTTTTCAATGTTGCCTATAATAAACTGAAAATCATCCATCAACAGAACATCCATAGTTCTCTTCTCTATATAAGGTTTTGATATCACCTCATATAGCCATCGTAGTTACATAATCAGGAGAGAAAAAAACAATATGTAAAATTCCATATGGCATTAATTAACTTAGTCACATTCGCTTTGGATTTTTAGACAAAAAAATAGCCAAAGCACATTATCAAAAAGGAATTTTTATTTCCTTTCCAATAATCTGCTCTGGCTATGTGGTAACTGCTTATAGCGTTCCTAAGTGCTCAGTCAGCAAATCTTATTTAATTGTTCACAGCGTATTTATACACATTTTTACACTGCGTATTGGGTACGGCTGTCATGGCATCATAATCCACCAACAGCAGTCCGGGACACTTGGGACACCCCACGGATGCCTTACCGGACACCCCTTCGTATGCTACGATTTTTCCTTTATGGCACACTGGGCAACGAATTGCCCCTTTAATTTTTTCTGTTACAACGGGCATTCATAAGCACCTCCTTAATTGAATGGCAGCTCTTCATCGCTACGTTTTGCGAGATAACGGTTTATTAAGTTTCTAACATCTTCTGTAACCTTCAAATCTTTTGAGTGCTTCAGAAGACAATTATAAAGGTCTGCAAGATATGGACGAAGTTCTCCGTTATTAACTAAAGAAGAACATACCGGCCATAATGGTTCATCTCCGCCACCTCTGTCCTCTATAATGTATAATTCATATTCTGTCTGTTTTGTATTGTCAGGGAGATGATTAATCAACTTAAATAGTAATGCATCTCCGACTGAAGTAAAACCACAGAAGTTCTCTTTTGTTGTTGTGAGTTTCGCGTCTACAGAAAACTGTGATGCAAATTTAAAAGCGGATTCTCCATCCTGCATATCGACTGAAAGAGTTCTTGAAAGCATCGGCAAATCCTGCAAGACATATTGCTCCTGTATTTCAGAATACTCCCCGAAAAAATCCCACTCGATTTCATGTAAATCCGTATCTACCTGTAAGGAATGCAGAAACTTAATAAGAAACAACAGATTATCGTTTGACCTGTTAAAGTCACCGTTTACCAATGCTTCCACACTTACATCCAGTTTCTGTGCCAGTTTATATATGAGATCAATGCCCGGCATTGATTCATTTTCAGCTTTTGTCATTTTTGATATGTACCCCGCACTGATTCCCACGGAGTTTTCGAGTTCTCCAACCTTTAAACCTTTATCTTTTATAAGGAAAGAGATGTTATTCATTAGTCTTGTTCTGTCAAATTCCATACTACTGCCTCCTTTACTTTATGCTTCTATTATACATTATTTGGAATATATGTCAATATTATTTATTATTAGAACTTTTCTCCACTTTCCACCACTAACAGAACACATTTATCCATTTCAGTCCACTTTTATAATTTATTTGTATTATAGTCCACTTATCTCCACTTTGCACCACAGGACTAATTTTAGTCCATTATTGCAATCATTTTTGAATTTTATTCGTCAACCAATCGGTTGACACTACAATTAAAAATTTACACCCTGCATTACACAGGGTGTTTCACTTAAAATGCCTGTATACCACTTTGCATATAGAATATACTTTGCTGTTGAACCCTTTTGTATTCGTCTTCCATGCTTACCCCAAGCTGCTTGATTCTGATTTTTGCTGATGCCGGAGATACATTAAAAGTCTCTGCTACTACCGAAGCGAGCAATTCATCTTCTTTGTATCCGTTACATTCTTCTCTGACAGCTTTCCTTAATGAAGGATTATTTGCCACCATCAATACTGCCTGTTTCGGCATCAGTATTGCAGCACTAAAATACTTTGCATGATGTTCCACCCAATCCAACGGCGTGGCCAACTGCTTTTTTCCTCCTTCAATGTCCGTTGTACGGCAGGCGGTGGAAACCTTTGTCTCATCTTGAAACAAGGTCATTTGAAATGGATCTACATAAAAGTATCCTGCATGATAAATCCAATGCCCACATTCATGCCCTACAGTAGAGCGCAGTCTGTATTCTGTTTTTTCTTCCAAAAGCGTATTGTCAATCAGAATTGTTCCGGCTTTCACGGATGCATACTCGGCACGTTTCGCCTCTGCATCATACACCGGAATGTCTGCATCATTAAATACCATTCTTCCGAGAATCAGACCACAATGTGTTAAATAATTATACTCCTGTCGCAAACCCAAATAATACTCTGCAAAATGTTCAATATCAATCGGTCTTGGGTCTGTTAATAAAGTCTTGTCATAATCTGTAATAAATAATTCTGCGTGTTCGTCTATTTCTGCATCTG
This sequence comes from Thermoflexaceae bacterium, assembly GCA_029226085.1. Classification (GTDB taxonomy): domain Bacteria; phylum Bacillota; class Clostridia; order Lachnospirales; family Lachnospiraceae; genus MGBC120314. The sequence continues at coordinate 1,908 of JAQXXN010000098.1, read as the reverse complement.
ATAAAATAGGTACACCGTTTTTCTGACTTCTAAACTGTGGTTCGAACATAAAATGTAATCTACCCCTTTCGAGCTTTTAATTCGTCAAGAAGTAACTGCCATTCCTTTTCTCCTGCACCTGTTTCTTTTGATAGTCTTAAAGCCTGAACCACATACGGATTATCCACAAGATAATCAACGCAATCCTGAGGTACAACCACATCATTTGATGTTCGCACCTGTGCCGCTATATCATAAAGTGTGTGAGTCTGTTCTTCATTCAACATCAAAAATTCTGCCAACTTTTCAAGGCGCTCCTTAGTAAAGGCACTTCTTCTGTCTTTCTCCACTTCACTGTAAAACTGTGGAGAAACTCCAATTGCTTTAGCTGTTTCTCTTAATGATTTTTCTTTAGCTTTTCTTAGCATTTCAATATGTTTTCCAAAACTTACCTTTTCATTATTATCCATCATTCTTTTCAACCGCACTTTCTATTATATTTTCTTTTCACTCATTTACACTTTATTATTATGTGCGCCATTAGTTTAAACATTATTCTTTACATGGTAAGTCTGCCCTCTTCTTATTTACTAAGAAATAGAACAAATTCTGTCAACTGTCAACTTGTCAGTTGACATTATAAATATAACAGAAGGGGATTGCAGTGTCAACCCCCTTTTGCTAAAAAGTTTTGAAAACACTAATGCCAATAATCGTATGGTGACCGATACCCTGTTTTCTGTTCCTGTTTACGTCCCAGAACTGCTGCCTCTGCTTCCTCTCTTCTGGGAAACAATCTGCTACTTCTGACTTGGATACCGCCTGTGCCATCAGTAAAACTTACTATGTAAAAGTCACCGCTTCGTCTTGTTACGGTAACCTCTCTGATGCATCGATTACTTTCGATGATAAATGCTTTAGTGCCATTTTCATAATTCATATAATCAATCCATCTCCTCACAAGAAAATCAGTCAAAGGGAAAGTCGAACTGACATCTCATACTTAATTCCTAATGTAGCGATGTAATAATTATACGAACATTTGTTCTGTTTGTCAATGTGTTTTTATCTTCCGTTCATCTTCTCCTGTTCAATAAACGATTCTAACGAAATACCATAATCTTCGCAGCCTTCAGGAAACATCTTCTCTGCATCTTCCATTCGCATACCATAGGTATCTTCGCCATTATCCGTTCTTGTACCGTGCCCTGCACACACATCACCAAAGTTAAATTCGCATGATGCACATGACTCTTTTATCTTCTTTTCCACACAAACACCTCACTAATTCCGTTCAAGAATCTTCTTTATTTCATTTGCAATGGCCTCAATTACATTAACAGTTACACTATTACCAAATTGCTTATACATATGAGTGTCGGCCAAAACAATTTTATAATCATCAGGAAAACCTTGTAACCTCGCCCATTCACGAGGTGTCATCTTACGGATTCCATCTCTATTCACTTCGCCCTTGATGTGGGTTACTGGTGTGAAATCCTTAAGTCTTTTATCCACAATCAGATTTCTCTCTCTCCCCATTCCTCCACATACAATTGCACCAGCCTGACCATCCAAGTCTCTTATTTCATATCCAAATCCATTACCTTTTGCCTCATGTCGTGCTTTATGCTTTACTAAAGTATCGATGTAGGTTGTAGACAAATAATACTTGACGCTGACAGTCTCTTCTTCCATAATGTCTCGTATTTTAGTATCAGAATTTGTTCCTGTTGGAAATTCAAATTCTTCGCTGTTAATGTCTTTTCTAAAGGCAACTATATATATTCTTTCTCGATTTTGTGGTACTCCAAAATCCTTACTGTTCAATACCGCAGAATACACCACATATCCAATCTGTTCAAAAGCTTTTTTTATTACTGCAAAAGTTCGACCTTTATCATGAATTGTAAGACCTTTTACATTTTC
>JAQXXN010000097.1 GCA_029226085.1 Thermoflexaceae bacterium | reverse complement strand
GTCTTATGCTGGATTACACATTTTATAAAAAAATGGAAAGTAAGAAAATGTCTCCGGATTATATGAATCAGGTTATGGGCACTTTGGATGACGGAATGTTTCGAATTCTGATTGCTCATCATCCGGGATATTTTGAGAATTATGCAAAGTGGGGAGCAAATCTGGTATTTTCCGGTCATTATCACGGAGGAATGGCAAGACTGCCGTTAATCGGCGGAGTAATTTCTCCTAGTATGCGCCCGTTTCCAAGATATGACATGGGAGAATATAAAAACGGGGATGCAACCATGATTCTTTCGTCAGGAATTGGCACCCATACCATCCGGCTGCGTCCATTTAATCCGCCGGAGATTGTGGTTGTAACATTACATGCCGGAGAAAATGATTAACATATTCCTTGCAATTCACAGGCGTTTTGGTTACAATATAGAGTGGTTTATTTTTGAACAAGGAGTAAATATGGCAATACCGGTTAAGCTTCAGGTCTTTGAGGGTCCATTGGATTTATTACTGCACCTGATTGATAAAAATAAAGTAAATATATATGATATTCCCATTGTACTTATTACAGAACAGTACCTTGAGTATGTGAATGCCATGGACAAGACAGACCTGAATGTGGTAAGTGAGTTTCTTGTCATGGCGGCAACACTTTTGGATATTAAGTCAAAAATGCTGCTTCCTGCCGAGGTAAATGAAGAGGGTGAGGAAGAAGACCCGCGTGCGGAGCTTGTGGAAAAGCTTCTGGAATATAAGATGTATAAGTACATGGCATATGAACTAAAAGACAGACAGGTGGATGCCATGCGTTCTCTGTATAAGGCATCGACCATTCCGCCGGAGGTAGAAGCATACCGGGAGCCGGTGGATATAGAGAAACTTGTCTCGGACGTTACATTACGAAAACTGAATGACATATTTAATGAAGTCATGAAGCGCCAGGAAGATAAAGTGGATAAGGTCCGCAGTAACTTTGGAAAGATTGAAAAAGAGGAAGTAAATCTTCTTGAAAAAATAGAGTATGTGAAGGAGTATGCAAGGAAGAATGGCAGATTTTCCTTCCGTCAGCTTCTCATGGAGAGTTCAAGCAAGATGCAGGTAATTGTTACTTTTCTTGCAATTCTGGAGCTGATGAAGACAAGCTTTATCCGCGTGGAACAGGATTATACCTTTGCGGATATCCGGATAAGCTGCGTGGAAACAGTATAAAAGAACTTTTATAGAAAAAAGAAATGGATGGTTGTTGGCTTTGGAAATAGAAAAAATGGAAGCAATAATTGAAGCGGTACTTTTTACCATGGGTGATTCTGTTGAAACAGAAAAACTTGCCGTGGCAATTGAACAGGATGCACAGACCACAAGGAAAATCGTACATAATATGATGGATAAGTATGAAGCAGAAGACCGCGGAATTAAAATCATAGAAATTGAAGATGGATTTCAGCTTTGCACAAAACCGGAATATTATGAAAATCTCATAAAGGTTGCAAGTCAGCCAAGAAAATATCAGCTGACGGATGTATTATTGGAAACTTTGTCAATAATAGCCTATAAGCAGCCGATTACCAAGATGGAAATAGAGAAAATCCGCGGTGTAAGCAGTGATCATGCGGTAAACCGTCTGGTAGAATACAATCTGGTCTGCGAAGTGGGACGTCTGGATGCACCGGGACGTCCGATGCTTTTCGGAACGACAGAGGATTTCTTAAGGGCTTTTGGTGTTCAGTCCGTTGAGGATCTGCCGTCCTTAAGCCAGGACATGGTGGAAGAATTTAAGGTAGAAGCGGAAGAAGAAGTTCAGATGAAGCTTGATGTCTAGTAAACGGTTTTTAAAAGTGAGAAAGCAGAATAATATAAGAAGAATCATAAAGTTAATGAAAGGAGTTTTGACATGGAGAATAAAACTGCCTGGGATAAATATGGTGAGAAGGAACTTAAGAAGGTTCATAAGTTTGCAGAAGAATACCGGTGTTTCCTTAGTGAGTGCAAGACCGAAAGAGAATGTGTAAGAAGGTTTAAGGAGCTTGCCGAAAAACAGGGATATGAAGATCTGGCGGATGTGATTCGGGAGAAGAAAACGTTAAAGGCAGGTGACAAGGTTTATGCAATAAACCGTGGAAAGGGAATGATTCTGTTCCATATCGGAGAAGAGTCTCTGGAAAAAGGAATGAACATTCTTGGAGCACACATTGATTCTCCAAGGATTGATTTAAAGCAGAATCCACTCTATGAGGATACGGGGCTTGCACTGCTTGATACCCATTATTACGGTGGTATCAAGAAGTATCAGTGGGTGACCACACCGCTTGCACTACATGGTGTTGTGGCGTTAAAGAATGGTGAAGTGGTGGATATTGTCATCGGAGAAAAGGATACAGACCCGGTTGTGGGAATTTCAGACCTCCTTATTCATCTGGCTTCCGAACAGATGGAAAAGAAAGGTAATAAAATTGTGGAAGGTGAAGCTCTGGATATCCTGGTGGGAAGTATCCCTGTAAAGTCTGACGACAAGGACAAACACGACAAGGAAAAAGATGTCTGTAAGGAGAAGGTAAAGGCAAATATCTTACGGATTCTTAAGGAAAAGTACGGAATCAGCGAGGAAGATTTTATTTCTGCGGAAATCGAGGCTGTTCCTGCAGGCAGTGCAAGAAATTATGGAATAGATGAAAGCATGATTATCGGATATGGACATGATGACCGTGTCTGTGCATATCCGTCTTTCGATGCGTTGATTGAAACGAAGAAGTTAAAGAAAACAGGTGTCTGCATTCTGGTGGATAAGGAAGAGATTGGCAGTGTGGGAGCAACAGGAATGCATTCCAAGTTTTTTGAAAACATGGTTGCGGAAGTGATGGACCGTATGGGTGAATATTCAGAATTAAAGCTTCGCCGTGCCCTGTATAATTCCAAGATGCTTTCGTCCGATGTGACGGCGGCATATGACCCGAATTATCCGTCTGCAAGCGAGAAGAAGAATACAGCATATTTTGGACGCGGAATGGTTCTTATGAAGTATACCGGTTCCCGCGGAAAGTCTGGTTCCAATGATGCCAGTGCGGAATTTATTGGAGAACTTCGCAAAATCATGGATGAAAATAAGGTTAATTACCAGACCTCCGAGCTTGGCAAGGTAGACCAGGGAGGCGGTGGAACCATTGCGTATATTCTTGCAAATTACGGAATGGATGTGATGGACTGCGGTGTTGCCGTACAGAACATGCATGCACCGTATGAAGTAATCAGTAAGGCGGATCTTTACGAAACAAAGTGCGGATACAAGGTATTTCTTGAAAATGCGTAACATGCTGGTGAAAGCGTGAAAACAGAGAACATGGAGGATGAGAAATGAAGTGGAATAAATATTCTTTAAAGACTACAACCGAAGCCGTGGATTTGGTAAGCAACATGCTGATGGAGCTTGGCATAGAGGGAATTGAAATCGAGGATAACGTGCAGCTTTCCGAATCGGACATTAAAACCATGTTTGTTGATTTTCTGCCGGAACTTCCACCGGATGATGGTGCTGCAACCGTGAATTTCTACATTGATTCTGAAGAAGATGACAGGACAATCATTCCAAAGGTAAAAGAAGGACTTAAGGAGCTTGCGGAATTTATTAATATCGGTGAAGGAACCATTGAAGAATCGGAAACAGAAGATAAGGATTGGATTAATAACTGGAAACAGTATTTTAAGCCGTTTGTGTTTGAAGGCATTGTAATTAAGCCGACCTGGGAAGAGATTGACGATTCCATGCAGGGAAAGATTGTGGTAAATATTGACCCGGGTACGGCATTTGGTACCGGTTCCCACGAAACGACCCAGCTTGTCATAAGCCAGCTGGACAAGTATGTCAAGGACGGCGATGAGCTTCTGGATGTAGGCTGTGGAAGCGGAATTCTTTCCGTTATCGGTCTGATGCTTGGAGCTAAGCATGCAGTAGGAACAGATCTTGACCCAAATGCCATTGTGGCAACTAGGGAAAATGCAGAAATCAATAATATATCCATGGATAAAATTGAGATTCTGGAAGGCAATATTATTGATGATAAGAAAATTAAAGATGCGGTGGGATATGAGCGCTATGACGTTGTGGCGGCAAATATTCTGGCAGACGTGCTGATTCCGCTGTCTTCCTGTATTACTGACCACATGAAGTCCGGTGCATACTTTATTACTTCCGGTATCATCAATACCAAGGAAGAAGAGGTTGTTGAGGCATTTCGTAAAAATCCCCTTCTGGAAATCGTGGAAATTAACCATAAGGGTGAGTGGGTCAATGTAACGGCAAGAAAGAAATAGGTGGTTTTATGTATCATTTCTTTGTGGATTCAGAGGCATTTCTGGAAAACGGGATTCAAATCCGTGGAGAAGATGTCAATCACATCAAAAATGTATTGCGTTTAAAATGTGGTGAGCAGATTATCATTAGCCGTAAAAACAGTACCGAAGAGGAAGATTATTATTGTAATATCACTGAAATAACCGATGATTATGTCATGGCACACATTGACTGGACTGAGGCCGGAAGGGAATTAAATAATAAGATTTATCTTTTTCAGGGACTTCCAAAGAGCGACAAGATGGAGCTTATTATCCAGAAAGCCGTGGAACTGGGAGTTCATGAAATCATTCCCGTGGCGGCAAGACGTTCGGTGGTAAAGCTTGACAATAAAAAAGAAGAAAGTAAAATTAAGCGCTGGCAGGCAATTTCCGAGAGCGCGGCAAAACAGAGCAAGCGGAGCATTATTCCGAAAATCAGTCAGGTAATGACTTTTAAAGAAGCGGCTTCTTATGCTGCCGGGATGGATGTAAGGCTGATGCCGTATGAGAATGCAAAGGGAATTGCTGAAACAAGGCGAATCATCTCAGAAATACAAAAAGGGGAATCCATAGCGGTACTGATTGGACCGGAAGGCGGATTTGACCCGGAAGAGGTGGAAATTGCAGAGAAAAGTGGTTTTCATCCGGTAACCCTTGGAAAACGAATATTACGAACCGAGACAGCAGGACTTATGATGCTGTCTGTACTGATGTATAACCTGGAGGAATAGCAGAGTGCTATCACAGGCTGATTGGAGGCAGAAATGCAGGCATATTTTGATAATTCCGCAACCACAAGATGTATTCCGGCGGTGCGGGAAGCAATGGACAGGATTTATGATGAGGATTATGGAAATCCCTCCTCTCTTCACATGATGGGTGTCAATGCAGAAAAACATGTGAAAAATGTAAGAGAAGTTCTTGCAAGGATTCTTAAGGTAAATGAAAAGGAAATTGTATTCACTTCCGGTGGAACGGAGTCTAATAACATGGCAATCATCGGATGTGCCATGGCAAATAAAAGAAGTGGTAATCATATTATCACGTCTTCAATAGAACATGCGGCTGTTCTGGAACCTATGAAATTTCTGGAGGAACAGGGATTTTCCGTTACCTATCTTCCGGTGGATGAAAAAGGAAGGGTTGACCTTGCTGCCCTAAAGGAAGCAGTTCGGGAGGATACCATTCTGGTATCGGTCATGTGTGTGAATAATGAAATCGGTACCATTGAACCAATGGAAGAAATCGCAGGAATTGTTAAGCAGAAAAATCCAAAGGCGTATTTTCATGTGGATGCCATTCAGGGCTTTGGAAAGCTTAAGCTTTATCCGAAACGAATGGGAATCGACATGCTCTCTGTAAGTGGACATAAGATTAACGGTCCAAAGGGTGTTGGATTCCTTTATATTGATGAAAAGGTCAAGATTAAGCCGATTATTCTTGGCGGAGGACAGCAGAAGGGAATGCGTTCCGGAACGGATAACGTACCGGGAGTTGTGGGACTTGCAAAAGCAGCCGGGATTGCCTATGACAATTTTGAAGAGAAACAAAATCATCTTTATGAGCTTCGCAGGCACATGATTGACGGATTGAAGAATTTTGACTGTGTAACGATTAACGGTATTGAAGAAACGGGAGCAGATACCGGTGCTGCACCGCATATTATCAGCGTAAGTTTTGCAGGGGTCCGGAGTGAAGTACTTCTGCATGCACTGGAGGATAAAGAAATCTATGTTTCGGCGGGTTCGGCATGTTCTTCCAATAAACCATCCTTAAGCAAGACACTTCTTGCCACGGGTACTCCGAAGGATGTGATTGAATCCACGGTGCGCATTAGCTTTGGCACATCGAATACCCTGGAAGAGGTAGAGTATTGTCTGTCGGTATTAAGGGATTTGATTCCGGTATTACAAAAATATGTAAGAAAGTAGGAAAACAATGTATAAAGCATTTTTGATTAAGTACGGAGAAATCGGTGTAAAGGGTAAGAACAGGCATTTGTTTGAAGATGCCTTATGTAAGCAGATACGCAATTCACTAAAACGCGTTGAGGGTGATTTTTCTGTTACAAAGGAAAACGGGCGTGTCTATGTGGAGGCACTTTCTGATTATGATTACGAAGATGCCTTAAAAGCAATTCAGTCTGTTTTTGGCATTGTGGGAATCTGCCCGATGATTCAGGTAGAGGATGAAGGTTTTGATGAGCTGGCAAAGGTGGTCGTAGGTCATATTAAAGAAACCTATCCGGATAAGAAAATTACCTTTAAGGTGGATGCAAGAAGGGCGAGAAAGAATTATCCGTTAAATTCCATGGAAATTAACATGAAAATGGGAGAAAAAATCCTGGAAGCCTTTGAAGAACAGGGAATGAGGGTGGATGTCCATCATCCGGATATTTTCGTAAATATTGAGATACGTTCCAAAATCAACATCTATTCCCAGGAAATCAAGGGGATGGGCGGAATGCCGGTGGGAACCAACGGAAAGGCAATGCTTTTGCTGTCCGGAGGAATTGACAGCCCGGTGGCAGGTTACATGGCTGCTAAGCGTGGTGTAACCATAGATGCAGTCTATTTTCATGCACCGCCATACACCAGTGAAAGGGCAAAACAGAAGGTGATTGATCTGGCAAGACTGGTTTCCCGTTATACAGGATCTATTGCGTTAAATGTGGTGAATTTTACGGACATTCAGCTGTATATTTACGAAAAATGCCCGCATGATGAACTGACGATTATCATGAAACGGTTCATGTACCGGATTGCACAGGCACTTGCTGAAAAATCAGGAGCATTGGCACTGGTGACAGGTGAGAGTATTGGACAGGTATCCAGTCAGACACTTCAGAGTCTTGCAGTTATCAATGAAGTTGCCGTAATGCCGGTCATACGTCCACTGGTTAGTTTTGACAAGCAGGAAATTATTGATATTTCGGAAGCAATCGGTACATACGAGACTTCCATACAGCCATTTGAAGACTGTTGTACCACGTTTGTTGCAAAGCATCCGGTGACAAAACCGAATTCCAAGGTAATTCATAAGTCAGAGGAAAAACTTTCGGAAAAAATAGACGAACTGGTAAAAACAGCGCTGGAAACAGTGGAAACAATTATTGTGGAATAGCAGGATAATAAATAATATAAAAGCAAATGAAAAAGACAAATGAAAAGGGGTATGAGAATTACTCATACCCCATAAATATATGAAATTTTTATTCCACGATATAAGGTTTTAAGATTTCGGTAATGGTATCTAAATTATCTTCTGTGTGAATATTAAGTTCAATCGGCTTTGAAAGATCAAGGCTGAAGATTCCCATGATGGACTTCGCATCAATGACGTAACGTCCGGATACAAGGTCAAAATCAACATCGAACTTTGTAATGTCACTTACAAAAGATTTAACCTTATCGATAGAATTTAATGAGATAGATACAGTTTTCATATGAATACCTCCGTAAATTAGTGTACCCGTTTGGTGTACACGCTATATATTTATATTATCTTTTTAACAGAAATATGTCAATGAAATTGACGGTTTTTCTAAATAAAATTTTGTGAAAGGGATTGGATTTTTTGATGAAAAGAGCAGCACTTCATAATCTCGGCTGTAAGGTGAATGCATATGAGACCCAGAGCATGGAGGAAATGCTTCGTAATGCCGGTTATGAGATTGTGGATTTTGAAAAGGATATTGCGGATGTTTATGTTATCAACACCTGTTCCGTAACCAATATTGCAGACAGAAAGTCAAGACAGATGCTTCACCGGGCAAAGAAAATGAATCCGGATGCCATTGTCGTTGCGGCAGGCTGTTATGTTCAGGCTGCGAAAGAAGAAGTACTCCGGGATTCGTCTGTGGATATTGTCATCGGAAATAATAAAAAAATAGATATTGTGGCGATTATTGAAGAGTTTCAGAAAAACAGGGATTCACAATGTAATGTTATTGATATTGCCGGTACCGGGGAATATGAAAATCTCATGATTGAAACGGTTTCAGAACATACACGGGCTTTTATTAAGGTTCAGGATGGATGTAATCAATTTTGTTCCTACTGCATAATTCCGTACAC
>JAQXXN010000096.1 GCA_029226085.1 Thermoflexaceae bacterium | reverse complement strand
TGCCTCCCCTCAACGGGTCAGCTTGTTTATAATATCACTTTAAATTTATAAAGTCAACAACTTTTTTTATTTTTTTTAATTTACTTTTTCCTTCTATATAAAAAGCAAAAAATACCCATTATTTTTTACATTAATGGTACAAAAATAAGACTGTCCTTTCATTCCTCTTTGTCGAGTCAATGAAGTCCAGTCCTATGTAACACCGATTTATTTTATTTAAATAACATGTTCATGATAATATTGTTATTATAGAGGAATGTCAGAACAGAGCTTTCATTAATCTGCCTATACATGTCTGCTGCAAATTCTGAATTTCCCATTAGGCTTATTACAATGAAGAATATCCATACAAAAAGTAATCCTTCAATAATACCCACAAGCAATCCTGCCGTCTTATTAATACCATGAATAATCGGAAGATATGACACGATATTAATTGCAGCAAAAATTAATTTTACCACAACCATTGCTGCCAGAAATGTCAACAGAAACATCAGCCCATCAAAGATTAAACCGGTTATCTGACTGGCTGCCTGTGCCGCAAGTTCATTCCCCGCATGAATAGACTTGTCATTTTCCGAAATGTATTTTTTCATGCTTTCCGGTAACTGTAATTCATCTAACAGGCTATCCATGCTGTCGGCAGCCGACTGAACCAGCTTTTCATTCACATACTCATAAGTACTTTCGTAAACCGAATCATACAACGTAGTCTTTTGCAATGCCTCACTGATAAACGGTGAAATTATGGAAGACAGGTAAAGCGTTAATATAAGTGAAAAAATTGACAGCAGCATTTTGATAAAGCCTCTTGCGTGGCCTATCAATCCAAATAAAACAATTACTGCCAGTACTACTATTGTCAAAATATTCATTGAAGCCTCCTAGTTTAACTTTATTTCCTGAATATATTTCGAGTTAAATACTAAGAATCTTTGACTGTTGTCTAACGGTATTATTTTCTCTATTGTCATATCAAAGTTGTCCTGGTATTTTATCTTTCCTTTTATACTCATTAAGGTAAATACTTTTTCATTATATAATAAAATGCTGTCTTTTGAAAACTCAAAATTCCGGTATTCCTCACTAAAGAATAATTCCGATACCTTCTGACCTTTCATATTATAAATAATCATTTTATATTTATCAACCGAATCCGCATTATTGAATAATAGTCCTACATATTCCTCATTATAAGTTACTTTCTGTATTTCATCCGTAAATGTTACTTCTGCCTTAAGCTCCGGATACTGTGTTATGGAATAAAAGCTTACCCTGTCTTCAGCTATTCCAAGAACCGTATTATTGTCCACGAACTCCACCCGTCCAACAATCGAAGAACCATAATGATTGAATCCTCCCACAAGACGATCCACGGAATTCTGCCCCACATCCGAGAAATTGTAAAAGGCAACATTGGACTGCAGACTTTCTCCGTTTACGGAGACATAAGATACTGCCAGCTTGTTTCCATCATTGGAAATTGCCATGTCCACAGGATATCCGTCTCCGGCCAGTGATGTTATGATGTATGAAAGCTTTGTTCCATTGGAATCATACATATTAATGTAGTTTGTATTTCCATCTTCCAATGAAACCGCTGTCACACCCTGCCGGGCAACATCCACCTGGGTTACCGTCATTGCCGCATCAATTTCGGATTTTAATCCGGATTTATTATACACATACAGATTTCTTCCCGTGATGTTACCAACAACTATATATTCTCCGCAAATTTTTACCTGAGCATTATTTATTTCATAAGTATGGTTCCAGACTGCTGTTCCGTCATTTTTATAATACGCAATTCCATCATTACTGTATCTTATATAGCCATCTCCATATTTCAAATAAGAAGCCGTGTCTCCATCTTCCCTTGTAACAGATTTCAAAATGTCATAACTGGTATATGCCATATTGGAACTATATACATTTACAAGGCAAATAATAAGAACAACAATGAGCAATATCGCCATAACTATTTTTGCAGGTGACATCTTTCGTTTTATATATGGAATAACATTATCCATTTGATTCTTTTTATTCTTCTTCATCCACATGCGTTCCTTAAAATTAATTTCAATCTATTGTTAATTATACCGTAATCAATAAAATATTCAAGGAAGTTTTATTTTCTGTCCAATATATATTTTATCCATGTCCTCAATTCCATTTAACTTCATAATTTCATCAACCATGGAACTATCCCCATAATATTTTCGGCTGATTGTCAGAAGACTGTCCCCTTTTGCTACCACATGTTCCTTATATGTTGTTCCTGATGCTTCCTTTGCCGCTTCTGTTGCAGTTTCCTTGGCCGCTGTGGTTTCTGTTGTACCTGCCGTGGTTTCGCCATTGACATTATTATTTACCGTTATATAGGAACCGCTTGTTTCACTATTGGCTGCATCCGTTTTTGTACTCTGCGTATCAGCCTCACTGTTTCCTACGATTTCACCGCCTGTGCTTTCCACGCTACCTGTGCTTTCCACATTTCCCGTACTTTCTTCAATGTTTCCACTATTTTTCTGCGAAGACATTTCTGTCGGATATACATCTCCGTCTACTTTGACAACCGGTGTAATTGTTGAAAGATTATTTTCTGCTTCTGTCGTTTTATCATTTTGCTTCTTTCCGTCCATGATATACATTCCGATAAATAAAATCAGTACAACCATTGCAACATTTGCACAATAATTTACAAAAGCCTGCTTTCTTCCGGTATTTTTTACGGGCCTTTCTTCGTCATTGATTATATTGCGGAATGCAGGACGCGGACTGTCATCCTCTACTTCAACCTCAATTCGTTTTCCGTTCCTCATGTCTACCATATAATCCTGCATTTCTTCATTCCGTTCATAATATATGGTGTATCCGTTTTGTCTTACCAGCTGATTATTTTCATAAGTACAGAAATATCTGCTATTTTCCTGCCTGTCAAATACAAACAATGCTTTTTCCCCGCCTGCAAAATGGTCTGCATGTGTTTTCTTCATGGTTCTTAGTATGGATGCATTCACTCCATCAATGGAAATAAACCATCCCACAATTTCCTGGCACGGAAAATATTTACCTGCGATTTCATAGATATATGACCAGTCATTTTCCGAGATTGCGATTTCCGACTCACTTACGAATACATTTGGCACCGTAATCGCTCCTTTTATGAAAATATACCGGTCTGATCCAGATTTTTGTGCCATGCCAAGTAATACTCCCACTTCTGTATCTGCTTCCTGCATATGTACTTCTTCTATATAGTTTATGGCATAATCTTCTATGTATATTTTTCTTGAGCCCTTTATATCTCCGATTTGCTTTATGTTCTTTGGTAAACGTATTACATCATTACTTTTTCCGTTATCTTTTGGAGTATAAACAACTTCTATCATGACTCTTTCCTCCTTGTCATTTTAGTGCAATGCTACCATATTTATTCTGAAAAATTTATCACAGTATGTCGCCCGGAATATAAATTTTTACGACAGCTTCTGTTATTTTTTTACTAATTTTTTTGTATACTGCTTTTTTTCTGATTATCCCGGGGACTTTTTTAGAATATTATTTCGTATTTTGAAGATAAGTTTTTTCATAAATTCGTAATTTTTTTCGTAAATATGGTAATAATGAGAAATAAATCCATCTCAAATAATAATAAAGGAGATAAAAATGTTAGCATACTATGATTCAACAAACCAGATTTCCTCATATAAAATGGGTCTTGACTTAGCTCACCTGCTGGATGAGAACATGAAGCATCATGACCAGCTCATAATTTTATGCATTGGAAGCGACCGTTCCACCGGCGACAGTCTCGGGCCGTTGGTAGGTCATAATTTATGTAAATATAACCTTAATAATGTTTTTGTATACGGAACGCTGAAGGAACCTGTACATGCCTCTAATATTCAAAATGTTATTGACATGATTTATGATAATTTTGAAAATCCGTTTATTCTGGCTATTGACGCCTCCCTCGGGACAAGAAGCCATGTAGGTTATTATACACTTGGACAAGGTCCCCTCATTCCCGGTCTCGGAGTTAATCGTTCCCTTCCCGAAATTGGTGATATCCACATCACCGGAATTGTAAATTATTCCGGCTTATTTGACGGCATGCTCCTTCAGACCACCCGGCTTTCCTCTGTAATGACCCTTGCTGATACCATTTCAACCGGCATCATCATCGGTATACGGCATTGCAGCCATGCTGCCATAGAAAACTACGCCTGATTTATTTTCTTAAGAATTTTTTTAAGAAAACTCCTTTTTTAAATTCATTTCTAATTTTGTTTTGAACCACAATATGATATACTATCCATATAGAATCTTATTTTCCGAAAGGAGTGGTTTCATGGATAATTTTGTAATCACAATAGCCAGGGGATATGGAAGCGGTGGTAAAACCATTGGTAAAGAATTAGCAGAGCTGCTGGGCGTTAAATGCTATGACAGAGAAATCCTCCAGATAGCATCCGATGATAGTGGAATTAATGAAGCACTTTTCCATCAGGCTGATGAAAAAGTTCATCCTTCTCTGTTCAATAAGAAAAAAGGAGTTTACACAGGAGACCTGATTCCTCCTGAAGATGCAGATTTTGTATCCGATGAAAATTTATTTAACTATCAGGCAAAGATCATCCGTTTAAAAGCCATGGAAGAATCCTGCGTCATCATTGGACGTGCCGCAGATTACATCTTAAGAACCTTCCCGAATGTGGTAAGCGTAAACATTCAGGCACCGTTTGATGTATGTGTTTCAGAAATCGCAGAACGGCTGAGCCTTTCCACAAAAGAAGCAGAACGAAAAGTTACAAAAATTGACAAATACCGTTCTGATTTCTACAGCCACTATACCGGTCAGAAGTGGAATGACCCGGCAAATTATGATATCTGCCTTAACAGTGCTAAAATCGGCAGGGACCGTTGTGCACAGGCAATTATCAATTTTGCTGAATTTAAGCTGGGTAAGAAAATTACCAAGTAATTTTTTCAAATGTAAAGTTTCATTCCTACATAGAAAAAGGCGCCCATATGAGCGCCTTTTTGCTATTAATCCCTGTAATAATTAATCAGACAGCCTTTCAGGATAATCGTTCTTTCATCATCCGTAAGGTCTCCCAGACGAAGTTCAAATTCCTTCAATCCATCCTTTACCACATATGCCTTTATAACTGCATCCTTATTCTCAATTGCCTTTCGAATACCAGGAATAAATAAATAGTCACCATTCTTAAACGGAAGCTCTCCCTTTTCAATGACAAACGGAAGCATGCCCCAGTTAATCAGGTTCGAACGGTATCTCTTGGTTGCATATTCATTGGCAATATTCGCCCATCCGCCAAGTACCTTCTGACAGGATGCTGCCTGTTCCCTTGCAGAACCGTCCCCCGGTTTTACGGCAAAAATCGTACTTCCGATTCCGATATTGTCATGATTTACATCCGGATAAACAGCTTTAATCGTATCCATTACCGGCTTCATTTCAGGAAGCGTATCACACGGGCAGTTTCCTGCAATTCTTGCTTTCTCGGCTTCCTGCACTTCCTTTGCCCGTCCCACATATGCCGGGTCTTTTCTTGAAAGTGTAAACTGTGCAAGTCCAATCGGATTAGAACGGAAGGAAGATGTTTCTCCCGAAGGAATCAGTTCATCCGTTGTCGTGACCGGATCATGAATCTCCGATACAACCTTAAGCACCAGATTCTCTGTCAATGCTGACATTTCCGGCCAGTCCTTAATATTTGGTCCAAACTTTATCTCAACAGACGGGTCTGCAACTCCCTTACTGTCAAATACTCTGTTTTCATAAATTGTCTTATCAAAGAAATACTTTGGATTGGTATATTCCACATCCACATCCGTTGCCGCCGTAAGATAACCCTTATTTGCTGCCGTTGCCGCTATGGAACGTGCATCCATCAATGCCACGGATGCAATCTGTCCATTCTGGAGTTTGGAACCTTCTCTGTTCGGGAAGTTTCTTGTGGAATGACGGATACTGAATGCATTGTTGGCAGGTGTATCACCGGCCCCAAAGCACGGTCCGCAGAATGCCGTCTTAACAACTGCACCTGTTGCAAGTAAATCTGCCATTCTTCCGTTCTTTGCAAGTTCCAGATAAATCGGGGTACTTGCCGGATACACACTTAATGTAAATTCATCCGAACCAATACTCTTACCCTTAAGAATATCTGCTGCCGCACAGATATTTTCAAATCCACCGCCTGCACATCCGGCAATGATACCCTGTTCCACATACAGCTTTCCATTTCTCACCTTATCCTTAAGTGTAAACTTTACCTGTCCGTCAAGGCTTACCAGTGCCTTCTTCTCACAGTCATCCAGAATATCCATCAGATTGGCATTTAACTCTTCAATGGTATATACATTACTTGGATGGAACGGCATTGCAATCATCGGTTTAATGGTACTTAAATCCACATAAACCATACCGTCATAGTACGCAACCTTACCCGGTGCAAGCTCCTTATAACATTCACTTCTTCCGTGAAT
>JAQXXN010000095.1 GCA_029226085.1 Thermoflexaceae bacterium | reverse complement strand
CTCTGCATCCTCTACCTTGTCAAGCGCAATTACAGGTACAATACCAATCTTGCTGATTTCTTCTAATACTTTGTTCATTTTTATATCTCCTTTATTTTAATAAAAATAAAATAATATCATAATTATAAATTTACCGCGAATATTTGTCAACGACAAGTAATTTCATAATTCTTTATAAAGTAACACCCTGCTTAAAGATTGCAAAATCATGGAAACCACTGATTTCTGCCTTAACCTTCTTACCAGATGCAACAGCAAGGACAAAATCAAACATCTTCTGTGTCATTTCTTCCATGGTTGCATTCTCAACAAGCTCACCGGCATTAAAATCAATCCAGTTATTCTTCTTGCCGTTAAGCTGTGAATTTGTTGAAATCTTTACCGTAGGAACCGGTGAAGCAAATGGTGTACCACGTCCGGTTGTAAAAAGCACAATATGTGCACCGGAAGATGCAAGTGCTGTTGCGGCAACAAGGTCATTACCCGGAGCGCTCAGAAGATTCAGTCCCTTTGTGGAAACTTTTTCACCATACTTAAGAACACCCTTAACCATGGCAGAACCGGATTTCTGTGTACATCCCAATGACTTGTCCTCAAGGGTTGATATGCCGCCCTTTTTATTTCCCGGTGACGGATTCTCATAAATTACTGCATCATGGCTCTTAAAGTAATTCTTAAAGTCATTAATCAGGCTTACCGTCTTATCAAATAATTCTTCATTCGCACAACGATCCATTAACAATGTTTCAGCACCGAACATCTCCGGTACTTCCGTAAGGATTGTGGTTCCTCCCTTTGAAATAAGCATATCGGAGAAAGAACCTACCAGCGGATTTGCCGTAATGCCGGAAAGTCCATCCGAGCCGCCGCACTTAAGACCGATAACCAGTTCTTTTGCATTAACAGGCTCTCTTGTAAATCCATTGGCAAATTCCATGAGCGATTGTAACTGTTTTAAGGACTCGGCAATCTCGTCTTCATGTTCCTGACTGACAACGAATTTAATACGATTCGGGTCATATTCCCCGATATAATCCATCATTACAGGAATATTACTATTCTCACAGCCAAGGCCAAGTACCAGAACTGCACCGGCATTCGGATGATTAATCAGGTCAGCAAGAATTGTTCTTGTGTTCTCCTGATCGTTGTCCATCTGGGAACATCCATATGGATGTGTAAATGCAACAACATCTTCTACATTTGGAAAATCCTTAAGCATTTCCTTTGCTTTTGCCTCAATGGACTTGGCAACTGAATTGACACATCCCACCGTAGGTATAATCCACACTTCATTACGGACACCATATTTACCGTTTCCACGCACATAGCCGTCAAAATATGCTTCTTCTGTCGGCTTTACATCCACACCTGTCGGATTATAAGTATACTCCAGCAAATCTCCCAGTGCCGTCTTAACATTGTGTGTATGAATCCATGCACCAACTTCAATATCTTCCTGCGCATTTCCGATACGGAAACCATACTTAATAACCGGCTCGCCTTTTTTAATCGGCTTAATCGCAAACTTATGTCCCTGTGGAATATCCTCCACGGTTACAACCGATACGCCTGCAACATCAAGAGTTGTGCCTTTGGCAATTGGCTTTAATGCAACAGCCACATTGTCATTGCCATTAATCTTAATAATATCCTGCATTTTTACTCCATTCCGCACCGGATGTGCGGGCATTCTGCCCGCATGCCGATGCTTATCATACATGAATTTTTATGAATTCTTTTATTTGCCGCTGATTACTTTGTTAATTCTTCTACTACGGCTCTCATGCCCTTGGCACGAATATCAGCAATATATCCTGCAACAGCATCTACAAGACCTTCCACCTTTGTCAGATCCTCGCCGCCAAAGAATTTGGTGTGGCTTAAGTAATTTTCAGCGAATTCCTTTGGAGACTTTGCTGAATTCTCAAGGAAGAAATCAAGTACAGCCTGGTCATCACGGATAAAGTATTCCTCACCATTTCTGTTACCAACAAGACATCTGCCGCCGTTTACTTCTCCTTCCTTCTGTGTTGAATAGAAGCTCATTAATGCCGCAATGGAGAATGTTAAATACTTCGGAAGCTTGTTAAACTTCTTAACATATCCAAGGAAAGATGGAAGACATCTTGCTTCCCACTTGGAAACGGAATTTAATGAAATATCCAGTAACTTATGCTTGATATACGGATTCTGGAATCTTTCGATTACAGCATTGGCAAATTCCTTGCACTCTTCTTCCGGTAAGGATAATGTAGGAATTACTTCATCAAATAATGTTTCTTCCATATACTTGCGGATTGTAGGGTCATCCATGGACTGCTTAACAAGGTCATTACCTGCAAGGAAAGAAGCAAGTACGAAAGATGTATGGGAGCCATTCAGGATACGAACCTTTCTTTCCTTATACGGATGATGGTCTTCCGTAAACACAACCGGAACACCGGCTTTTTCAAATGGAAGTTCCTTCTTAAGATCATCAAGAGAAATATTCTTATCTGCTTCAATTACCCATAAGCCAAAGATTTCTGCCGTGTCAATCAGCTGATCCTCATAGCCGAATTCCTTGCATAATTCTTCTGCTTCATCTCTCGGATAACCAGGAACGATTCTGTCTACCAGTGTCGGACAGAAAGAACATGCTGTATCAACCCAGTTCTTAAATCCGTCTTCCAGTCCCCATAACTCGATAAACTGCATGATGCATTTCTTAAGTTCAATACCGTTATCTGCAATCAGCTCGCATGGAATCAGTATGATACCCTTATCTGCTGCTCCGTTAAACTTCTTATATCTTTCGAAAAGAAGCTTTGTGAGCTTACCAGGATAAGTCTTTGGAGGACATGCTTCGAATTTATCTGTTTCATCAAATACAATACCTGCTTCTGTGGTATTCGACACGATAAATCTTAATGTCTCACATGTACCATACTCTACATACTTGTCATAATCTTCAATGGCAGCAACTGCATCCACACAGGATGTAATCACTCTTGTAACCTTCTTTGGTTCACCGTTTTCAACACCACGAAGCTGAAGTGTATACTGGCACTCCTGATCATGGAAACGGTCAAGGTTACCGAATTCAATCGGCTTTACAAGCACGATACCGCCATTAAAATCAGTCTTTTCATTGGTTACATCAAACATGTAATCAACGAAAGCACGAAGGAAATTACCTTCACCAAACTGAAGTACCTTTACCGGTCTGTCAACAGCCTTAGTAATTGATTTGTTTAATCTCTGCATTTTTTTGTCTCCTTAAATATATTTTAGGGTCTGGCCCTTTTTTACCTTATGTAATACAGGTATCTATTGTAAGCGCTTTCATACATTTCTTGCCCAATTTCTCTTTGTAAGCGCTTACATATATTATTTTATAGTGAAAATAACAATAAGTCAATGAATATTTGCATTGTTTTTATAAAAAACCTACTTGTATTATTGATTTTACCATTGTATAATGAATTTATCAATATGTAAGTACTTACATTCATGTGGATTGCCGGAAAATACGCCACAGGTTCTCTCTTTGCCGGATTGGTCTTTCTAATGTCTGAATTTACATATGAAAAGGAGGTTTAACCATGAATATATATGATGTATCCAAGAAAGCCGGTGTGTCCATCGCTACTGTTTCCAGAGTTTTAAATGGAAATGCCAATGTCAGTGAAAAGACTCGGCAGCGTGTTCTTGCTGTCATGGATGAGCTTGGTTATACTCCTAATGTATTTGCCCGCGGGCTGGGTCTTAATACCATGAAAACCATTGGTATCATGTGCACGGACTCTTCCGATGTATATCTTGCCAATGCAGTCTACTATCTTGAGCAGGAATTAAGAGCCAATGATTATGATTCCATTCTCTGCTGCACGGGGACAAAGAATTCCACCAAGAAAAAATACATGGAGCTTCTGATTTCCAAACGTGTTGACGGAATCATCCTTGTCGGCTCCAAGTTTCTGGAAACAAAGCCAGAAGAAAACACATACATCATCGATGCTGCCCAAAACCTTCCCATCATGCTTGTCAACTGTTATCTGGAAGGGGATAACATCTATTCGGCACAATGCGATGACGAAAGTGCTGTCTATTCCGTTACGGATGCACTGATAAAAAGTGGCAGAAAAAATATTGTTTACCTGTATACCAGTACTTCCCAAAGCGGTTTAAATAAACTATCCGGCTATGAAAAAGCCCTGGAACTAAATCATATACCGATGCGGAAAGAATTCATGCAGCTCTGCCACAAGGATATTTTACGTGCAAAGGACTATCTGAACAGCCTGCATGTGCAGAATATTCCTTTTGATGCAGTTGTTACATCAGATGACTCTCTTGCCGTAGGTGCATTAAAATTTGCATACGAAAATCACGTCCGTGTTCCGGATGATTTAAACATTGTAGGATATAACAATTCCATTCTGGCACGCTGTACAGAACCGGAACTCACTTCCATTGACAGTAAGGTGGAAGCCCTCTGCTCTACTACGGTCAATACATTAATGGGTGTGTTTAACGGCAGCAATGTTCCAACAAGAACTCATATTACTGCCGATTTAATAAAACGCAATACAACAAACTTTTAATTTAAGGAGGATTTACAATCATGAAACCTTTCATGGACAAAGACTTTTTACTCTCTACCCCTACTTCCCAGAAACTCTTCCACGAGTATGCTGAGAAAATGCCGGTATTGGATTACCACTGCCACATTAATCCAAAGGAAATTGCTGAAAACCGTAAGTTCGAAAACATTACCCAGGTATGGCTTGGCGGCGACCATTACAAGTGGCGTCAGATGAGAACAAACGGCGTTGATGAATACTACATCACTGGCGGTGCTTCAGACCGTGAAAAGTTCCAGAAATGGGCAGAAACACTGACAAAAGCAATCGGCAACCCACTCTACCACTGGAGCCATCTCGAACTTCAGAGATACTTTGGCTACAATGGCGTATTAAATGGTGATACTGCTGAAGAAGTATGGAACCTTTGCAATGCAAAGTTACAGGAAGATTCCATGACTGTCCGTAACTTAATTAAGCAGTCCAATGTTACTTTAATCTGTACAACGGATGATCCGATTGATTCCCTTGAATACCACAAGGCAATTGCCGAAGACCCGACCTTTGACGTACAGGTACTTCCGGCATGGAGACCGGATAAGGCAATGAATATTGAAAAGCCTGAATATCTTGATTATATTGCAAAACTTGCCGAAGTAAGCGGTGTTGCAATTAACAGCTTTGCTGACCTTAAGGAAGCATTAAAGGTTCGTCTCGCATTCTTTGATTCCATGGGATGTAAGGTTTCTGACCATGCTCTTGAATATGTAATGTACAAGCCTGCAACAGAAGCTGAAATCGAAGCAATCTTTGCAAAGCGTGTTAAGGGCGAAACTCTTTCAGCTCTTGAAATTGCCCAGTTTAAGACCGCATTCATGGTATTTGTCGGCAAGGAATACAATAAGCTTGGATGGGCAATGCAGCTGCATTACGGTACAATCCGTGACAATAATACACTTCGTTATAACCAGCTTGGTCCGGATACCGGATATGACTGCATCAATACTTATGACTGTTCACAGGAAATGGCTCAGTTCCTCAATGCATTAAATGCAACGGACGAACTTCCTAAGACCATCATTTACTCCTTAAACCCATCCGTAAATGCTGCCATCGGTACGGTTATTGGATGTTTCCAGGATTCCAAGGCAATCGGCAAGATTCAGCAGGGTTCTGCATGGTGGTTCAACGACCATAAGGTTGGCATGATTAATCAGATGACCTCCCTTGCCAACTTAAGCTTGCTTGGTAACTTCATCGGAATGCTGACTGACTCCAGAAGCTTCTTATCTTACACAAGACATGAATATTTCAGAAGAATCATGTGTGAATTAATCGGCGGCTGGGTAGAAAACGGTGAATATCCAAATGACGAGAAGGCATTAAAGGAAATCGTAGAAGGTATCTCTTACAACAATGCTGTAAGATATTTTGGATTTGATTTATAAAATGTCTGATTCTTGAATCCATATAATTCCGGCAATAACCAATAAACCGGATATGAAAAAGGTCTGCTGTAAAAACTTACATGCAGACCTTTTTGTATACCGTTTAGTTGAAAATTAATCAAGCCACAAAACAGAACATCACGATAAAATGGCAGGCACTTCCCAGCATTACAAACACATGAAATACTTCATGTGAGCCGAAAAACTTATGTTTTTCATTAAATACCTTAAGCTTTAATGCATAAATCACACCACCCACCGTGTAGAAAATTCCTCCGGCAAGCAGCCAGCAGAATGCTGCAAGCGACATGCTTGACCACAGCTGTGAAAAAGCTGCCACACATGCCCAGCCCATTCCAATATAAAGAATGGAAGAAAACCATTTAGGACAGGTAACCCAGAACAATTTAATTAAAATTCCCACAATGGCAATACTCCACACTACAACCAACAGCGGTATTCCAATACTTTCATCCAGCACCAGAAGACAAATCGGTGTATACGAACCTGCAATCAGAACAGAAATCATCATATGATCAATCTTCTTTAATATTAGGTTTACCTTTTCCGATATGTCGAATGTATGATACGCCGTACTTGCCGCATACAGTAAAATCATGCTTGCCATAAAAACGGAACAGGCAATTCCACTTATCTTACCCTGCCCTGTAAATGCCTTAAAAATCAACGGCATGGCACTTGCCGCCGCTGCAATCATCCCGATAAAATGTGTTAATGCACTTCCCGGATCCTTCACACGAATTTCCATAAAATCACCCTCCGAACAAATTTTATATAATATTTTCATCACTCAGACTCATGATATGGTTTCAATGTTTCTGCATATAGTTTTTAAAACCACTTCTTATTACATTTATGTTATACAATATTTATTCAGATTATGCAAGTATTTTAATAAAAACTTAATAAATGTACTTCCACCTTTTTTCCCGCAACAATCAAATCCTTCTCCACCCTGCATTCCAAGGCCAGAATCTTAACTCCTGCTTTTTCCGCTTCCAGTAATGCTTCCCCAAATTCAGGATGCGTATCATAATTGGGTTCAAAGTATCGTACACCGGCCATCTGAACGATAAAAATAATATATGCATCAAACCCCTGTCTGACACATTCTGCTAATCCACGGACATGCTTTATACCCCTTTCTGTCGGTGCATCCGGAAAACGTACCACACCATCCTTCTCCAGTGTGACCCCCTTAACCTCTATGAATGTTTTTCTTGCAGAGCTATTATTTTCTTCCGGAAATTCTCCATAAATATCAAACCGGGACTCTCCATGGGTAACCTCCCTTTTTAAGAACAACGGAATGTTTCCAAGCCCTCCCTGTTCAATCCACTCAAACGCCACCTGATTAACAACCTGAGAATCCATGTTAATCAGCTTTTTCTCATTCCCACATACTTTTTCTGCCGCAATTAAATCATATGCCGTCTTACGCATGGGATTTGCCGACTTCTCCAGATAAACCTTACACCCCGGTACAAGAATTTCCCTACATCTGCCTGTATTTTTTACATGGCATATTTCCTCCCTGCCATTAATACAGACTCTTGCAATAAAACGATTGGGTCTGTCCAGAAAAATCCTTTCTATTATATTCTGATATACTGCCATTCAATCCATTCCTCCAAAAATACCTTCCATAATTCTACCAGAAACGCATTTCCACTTTACATAAAATCATCCAAATCATATAAACTGTCCTAAAAAAAACGGATGCCGCCAAAGAAGCATCCGTTCATTTTCCCAATTCTTATTCATCCCAGTTATGATAAACTTCCTGAACATCATCCTCATCATCCAGAAGGTCGAGAATACGGTTCATTTTCTTAATATCATCCTCGTTTGTAAGTTCCACCCATGTCTGTGGAATCATGGTAACATCTGCCGATGCCATCGGAACCTTGGCAGCTTCCAGTGCATCACGAAGCGTTACAAAGTCATCCGGATCAGAAGTAATTTCAAAGCTGTCCTCTTCTTCCTTAAAATCATCTGCTCCATTATCCAAAGCAAGCATCATCAAATCATCTGCTTCCATGTCGCATTCTTCCTTATCCACGATAATCTGACCCTTCTTATCGAACATAAAGGAAACACAGCCCGGTGTGCCAACATTTCCGCCACCCTTTGTAAAAGCACTACGAATATTGGCAGCTGCCCTGTTTCTGTTATCGGTAAGCGCCTCTACAATAATGGCTGTTCCATTCGGACCATATCCTTCATAGGTAACTGCCTCGAAGTTAGCTGCATTAGCATCACCAGCTGCTTTTTTGATTGCTCTGTCAATGGTGTCATTTGGCATGTTGTTGGCTTTCGCCTTTGCAACAACAACTGCCAGCTTACTGTTATTATTAACATCCGGTCCGCCTTCTTTAACTGCAACCATAAGTTCCTTGCCAAGTCTTGTAAAAATCTTACCCTTGGCCGCATCATTTTTTTCCTTTTTATGCTTAATATTTGCAAATTTTGAATGTCCTGACATAAAAATTCTCCTTACTCTAATAAATTACCCTAGTTTTATATTATAAAATATTTATTACTTTATCTCAAGTATTAATTTCCCTGACTATCTGATGCAACCGTTTTATTCATAAACCGTTCCGGTAGTCTGGAATCCGTCAATGTCAAACGCATGACCTCTTTGTATGATTTCTATCATATAATCATTATGACCCGATTCAAAAAACAAATAGCGCCGTTCTCTTTCATCCCCTTCATGATATTCAAAAATATCATTTCCCG
>JAQXXN010000094.1 GCA_029226085.1 Thermoflexaceae bacterium | reverse complement strand
TATCGCATTGCAGCGGCACCGTCACCATCCACGGAACCAAAATTACCATGTCCATCCACTAGAGGATATCTTGTTGAGAAATCCTGTGCAAGCTTTACCAAAGCTTCATAGATGGAAGAATCACCGTGTGGATGATATTTACCCATGGTATCACCAACGATACGGGCACATTTTCTGTGAGGCTTATCCGGTCCATTATTTAATTCTATCATTGAGAATAAAATTCTACGCTGTACAGGCTTAAGACCATCCCTTACATCCGGAAGAGCACGGGCGGCAATAACACTCATGGCATAATCAATATATGAATCCTCCATGGTTCTCTTAAGGTCTACATCATGAACTTTATCAAAGATATGTTCATCCATATGATTACTCCTATTCTTTTAATTATATGTCTAAGTTCTTTACATATTTTGCATTTGCTTCAATAAACTCACGTCTAGGTTCAACATTATCACCCATCAGTGTGGTAAATGTCACGTCAATCTCTGATTCTGTTTCTGTATCAATCATGACACGGCGAAGAATTCTCTTTTCCGGATCCATGGTTGTTTCCCAAAGCTGTTCCGCATCCATTTCACCAAGACCTTTATAACGCTGAATCTTATTATTCTGGTCTCTTCCTACTTCTGTCAGAATATCATTTAACTGCTCATCACTATATGCATACCAGACTTTTTTATTCTTTTCCAGTTTATAAAGAGGCGGCTGTGCCAGATATACATATCCCTGCTTGATTAACTCCGGCATAAACCTGTAGAAAAATGTAAGAAGCAGTGTACTGATATGTGCTCCGTCCACATCGGCATCCGTCATGATGATAATTTTATGGTATCGTAACTTGGTAATATCAAAATCTTCATGAATTCCTGTACCAAATGCTGTAATCATTGCCTTAATTTCCGCATTTCCAAGAATTCTGTCAAGTCTTGCTTTTTCCACATTCAGAATCTTACCACGAAGAGGAAGAATTGCCTGTGTTGCACGACTTCTTGCAGTCTTTGCGGAACCGCCGGCGGAATCACCCTCTACGATGTAGATTTCACAGTTTTCCGGATTCTTGTCGGAACAGTCTGCCAGTTTTCCCGGAAGCGCCGTGGAATCCAATGCTGTTTTTCTTCTTGTAAGCTCCCTTGCCTTTCTTGCAGCTTCCCTTGCTCTTTGGGCAAGTAGGGATTTTTCACAAATTGTTTTGGCTACCAGAGGGTTTTGTTCAAGGAAATATGTCAGCTGTTCACTTACAATGCTGTCAACTGCTCCTCTTGCTTCACTATTTCCCAGTTTCTGCTTGGTCTGTCCTTCAAACTGAGGATCTTCTATCTTAACACTTACAATTGCCGTAAGACCTTCACGGATATCGTCACCTGTAAGATTCTGGTCACTATCTTTTAAAATCTTTGCTGCTCTTGCATAATCATTGAATGTCTTTGTCAGAGCATTTTTAAATCCTGCAAGATGTGTACCACCTTCCGGTGTATTGATATTATTAACAAAGCTGTATGTGCTTTCTGTATATGAATCATTGTGCTGGAGAGCAACTTCCACATATACGTTATCTTTTTTTCCTTCACAATATATGATATTTTCATATAAAGGAGTTTTGCTCTTATTAAGATACTGGACAAACTCCTTAATTCCGCCTTCGTAATGGAATATTCTTTCCTTACCTTCTTCTCTTTCATCTTTCAGAATAATCTTAATTCCCTTGGTAAGAAACGCCATCTCGCGAAGTCTTGTTTTTAATACGTCAAAATCATATATCAGTTCTTCAAATATTTCTCCATCCGGCTGAAAAGTAACTTCTGTTCCTGTCTTTTCTTCCGCACATTCACCGATAACCTTAAGAGGATACATTACCTTTCCTCTTTCATAACGCTGCATATATATTTTTCCGCCTGAATAAACCTTTACTTCAAGCCATTCTGATAATGCATTAACAACCGATGCACCTACTCCATGCAGACCACCCGATACTTTGTATGCTCCGCCTCCGAATTTACCGCCTGCATGAAGTACCGTAAATACTACTTCAACTGCCGGAAGACCGGTCTTATGGTTAATTCCCACAGGAATACCACGTCCGTTATCCAGTACGGTTATGGAATTATTTTCGTGTATGGTCACCTCAATGGTATCACAGAATCCTGCCAGCGCTTCATCCACGGCATTATCCACAATTTCATACACCAGATGATGTAATCCCTTTGACGATGTACTACCAATATACATGCCAGGTCTTTTTCTGACTGCTTCCAGTCCTTCCAATATCTGTATCTGATCTCCACCGTATTCCGTACTCATTTTAATCCTCCAACTTTCTTAATAATTAATTATCACTAATTTTCCATGGAAACTGTTCCATCAATTACTTTATAAATTTTATTAACTTCAAATCTATTATTAATAAATTCATCCAGACCCGTACAGGTAATAATGGTCTGAATATCTTTAATACTGTTAAGCAGATAATTCTGCCGGTTACTGTCAAGTTCTGATAATACATCATCTAAAAGAAGAATGGGATTATCATGAATAACTCTCTTAACAAGGGAAATTTCTGAAAGCTTTAATGATAAAGCAGCTGTTCTTTGCTGTCCCTGCGAACCGTATTTACGGACGTCATTTCCATTAATTTTAAAACATATATCATCCTTATGAGGCCCTATGTTTGTCATTTTTGTCTTAATATCTCTTTCCCTTGAAAGAAATATCTGTCTTTCAAAATCAGAAGAATCTACATTTGGCTCATATTCAATCACAAGATTTTCCTTACCGCCAGACAAATTATGATGAATTCCATTTATTATTTCATTAAGGTCTTTAATAAATGTTTTTCTTCTCTCTATAATTCTTAATCCAAAATTATTTAACTGCATATCCCAGACATCCAGAGTATCTTTTACATCATCCCGAAATCCAATTTCTTTTAGCAATTTGTTTCTCTGAATGAGAATGCGGTTATAATTACTAATATCATTCAGATATATTTTATCAATCTGGCTAAGTTCCATGTCGATAAATCTTCTTCTTGCTGCCGGCCCGTCTTTTATTATATTTAAATCCTCCGGTGAGAAAAAAACAATATTAATAATGCCGAAAAGCTCAGAAGCCCTTCTAATTGGAACCCCGTTAATTGCAATTCCTTTTGGTTTATTTTTCTTTAAATGCATGTCAATGCGGTAGGACGTCTCTTTTTTCTGGACAATTGCTTTAATATGAGATTCTTCTTCATGAAAAGCAATCATTTCCCTGTCCTTACTTCCACGATGTGACTTGGTGGTCGCCGCAACATATATTGCCTCTAAGATATTTGTCTTACCTTGTGCATTATCTCCGTAAATGATATTTGTTTCTTCATCAAAACTAATATTCAGAATGTCATAATTTCTAAAATTCTTTAAATCAAGAGAATTAATCTTCAATTTTTATTTCCACTCCGTTAAAAGAAACAATATCTCCGCCATAAAGCTTCTTACCACGCTGGATTTCTGTATTCCCGTTGACTTTTACTTCACCGTTTACAATGACATCCTTGGCTTCCACTCCTGATTCCACAAGACCTGCAGCCTTAAGTGCCTGTCCAAGCTTTATGTATTCTGTTTTTAATTTGATAACTTCCATTTCACTGCCTCTTTTTATGCCTGTGAAAAATTAACAGGTAAAATTAAATAAATGTATTTTTCTTCATTGTCACGAATGAAACAAGGTGCCTTTGAATTAACGAGATAAACATTAACCTCTTCATCATCAATTACTCTTAATGCATCCATTAAAAACTTAGGATTAAATCCAATAAGAATATCTTTACCTTCCTTGGTAATATCTATTTCTTCATTCATTGAGCCCAAAGGAGAAGTAACCTTTAATTCCACGCTTCCATCCGTAATATTAATTATGATAGGCTTTTTGTCTCCTTCTTTGATTAAAAGAGTTGCCCTGTCAATACAATTTAAAAATTCCTTCTTGTTAATGACAACCTTTGTTTCATAATCGCTTGATATCATCTGGTCAATCTTAAAATATTCCCCTTCAATCAGTCTTGAAACAACGATTGTATCATCAAATTCAAATAAAACATGATTATTGGTAAAGTAGATATTCACTTTATCTTCTACTTCATTTGACAAAATCTTGCTGATTTCAATTAATGTCTTACCAGGAACAACAACTTTAATGGAATTGTTGTTTCCTTCTATTTCAACCTTACGAATGGATATTCTGTGTCCATCCAGGGAAACAACCTTCAAAACATTATTATTTACTTCAAATAATTCACCTGTCATTAATTTCTTGCTTTCATTATCGGAAATAGAAAAAATGGTCTGTCTTATTACTTCTTTTAATCCAAACTGTGAAATGGTTATATATTTATCTTTTTCAATGAAAGGAAGATAAGAAAAATCATCACCTGACTTTGAAGCAATATTAAACTTTGACTTTTCACAAGTAATAATTGCATTAAAATTACTATCTGTTTCAATCATTACTTCATTATCCGGAAGTTTTCTTACAATATCCGAAAACATCTTAGCATCAATGGCTATTTTACCTTTTTCTATGATTTCACCTTTAACTTTTGTCTCAATACCAAGTTCCATGTCATTGGTTGTAAATTTTATTTCATGGGTGGTTGCATCAATAAGGATACATTCTAATATAGGCATGGTAGTTCTTGAAGGAACAGCTTTAAGAACAATATTGACTCCCTGAAGGAGAGATGATTTGTTAAATAATATTTTCATTGGTTGTTAATAACTCCTTTCACCCTTTTAATTAAATTAATTATTTATTAAATTAAGCAGTATAAGTAGTAGGGGCTGTGGGTATGTTGAAAAGTACTCCTAAGCCGGTAAATTCAAGTATTTTCTCTGTCTAATAACTATGTTAAAAACTCCTTAAAAGGAAGTTGATAAACTCTTAATTATCAACAGTAAAAAATATCTTAGTTTTCTGTAAAAATATAATCAACATTTTATAAACAGTAAATTCACATTAAAAGAACAGTAAATAATATAAAATGTGTATTATGAAGAAAATAATAGTTAAATTTTAATTAAAGCTTTAACTTGGATTTATCTTCTTAATTAATACATCTATAACATTTTTTGTGTTTTCGTTGTAAGTAAGTTCCCGTTCGATTTTTTCAGCTCCGTGAATTACTGTGGTATGGTCTCTGTCACCCATGTATTTTCCGATGGATGTGAGAGGTTCTGCCGTACATTTTCTGCAAAGGTACATGGCAATCTGTCTTGGATATACAATTTCCGACTTTCTCTTGGCTGAAATGATATCTGCAATTGTTATTCCAAAGTGGTCTGCAACAACCTGGATAATATATTCAATGGTTATTTCCCGGTGTGCATTAGGCGTTATTAAATCTTTCAGGAGATTTTTTGCAAGATCAAGTGTTATTTCTGTTTTGGCAACCTTGGAATAAGCAGTTATTTTATTTAATGCTCCTTCCAATTCTCTGATATTGGAATTAATGTTATTTACAATAAAATCTTTTACTTCAAATGGAACAAAATAACCTTCTGCTTCTATTTTCTTATCCAGAATTGCCATGCTTGTCTCATATGTAGGCATCTGAATGTCTACAGTAAGACCACATTCAAAGCGTGTACGGAGTCTCTCTTCCAGAGTTTCCATCTCTTTTGGAGGTTTATCCGAAGAAATTATAATTTGTTTATTAGAACCATAAAGAGTATTGAAAGTATGGAAAAATTCTTCCTGTGTACTTTCCTTTCCTATAATAAACTGAATGTCATCAATTAATAAAACATCTACATTTCTGTATTTTTCACGAAATTCGCTGTTGGTAAGCTTCTGGTTTTTCAAGGATTCAATCAGTTCGTTGGTAAATTCTTCTGAAGTTACGTATTTTACCTTGAGCTGAGGACTGTTTTCCTGAACAAAATGTGCAATGGACTGCATGAGATGAGTCTTTCCAAGACCTACACCTCCATATATAAACAAAGGATTATAAACCTCAGCCGGTGATTCTGCCACGGCAAGACATGCTGCATGGGCAAAATTATTGTTATTACCAACGACAAAGGTATCAAATGTATACTTTGGATTCAGGTTTGATTTTGGAATACCATTATTATAGGAAGAAACTTCATCTTTCTTAACGGTCTTTTGTGCATCATTAGGAAGAATGAATTCCACACTGACTTCTACTCCAATAACTTCACTGATTGTAACCTGAAGAGGGGTAAGATATCTCTTTTTAATATAATCCAGACCCATTGGCTGTTCTGATACTAAAATAGTTACTATGTTATTGTCAAATGAATATACTTTTAATGGAAGAATCCATGTCTTAAATGAAACGTCAGAAATGTCATATTCTTTTTTCATTGTTTCAAGTATGTATTCCCATTTTTCTTTAATTAACTCTAACATTTATTTTCTCCTAACGACACAATCTCAACATATATTATAGAACAATTTCAGGAAATATTCAAGAAAGAATAAATTACATGATTTACATAATATGGATTCAATAATTACCGTAAATTCGTTTTGCTGTTGATAAGTGAATAACTTTATGAAAATAAAAAAAGGCGGATTATTGTAATTTAATAAGATATTATAATAATTATACACCACTTATCCACAAGTTGTACACAAAATGTGGATATTATTATGGTTAAGTAATAAAAATTAATGTGAAAAACTTGAAAATATGTTGATAACTTTGTGAATTATAAAAAAAGAGTATTACATTATTACGCAAAACTGTAATTTTGTAATACTCTTTCAAATTAATTTATAAATTAATGAAATAATATATTATTCAGAAACAATTTCTTTGGTCACAGCTGCGGAAACAATATCCTTTGTTTTATCATCATCCAGACCAGTTATGTTGATGTTACGGTTAACCTGTGCATCATATGTATTGGATTTCATGATTTCCGTGATATCAAGACCCGTTGTTTCTTTAACTGTTTCTATTGTTTTGGCAAGAACAGCAGGTACATAATTTCCCATGCTGCTTACTCCACTATTTGAAGAACCGCTGTCAATAATGGTAACCTTATCGATTGACTGCAAAGGTTCTGCAATGGCACGTGCCATCTCAGGAAGAGCTTTTACAATCATTTCAACCATGGCTGCCTGACCATATTTCTTCATGGCTTCAGCCTTTTTCTCCATAGCTTCTGCTTCGGCAATACCCTTTGCTTCAATGGCTTTAGCTTCAGCTTCACCTACCAGACGGATACCTTCCGATTCCTGTTCTTTTGCATATCTTTGAGCTTCTGCAGTTGCCTTAAGTGCTTCTGCTTCTTTTTCCCGTTCGAACTTTTCTGCTTCTGCTTTTCTTTGTCTTTCATATAATTCTGCATCAGACTGCTGCTGACGTGCAAATTTCTGTGCTTCAGCTTTTTTCTTGACTTCAGCATCAAGAGCCTGTTCCATTACCTCTGCTTCTCTTTGCTTTAAGAGAATTTCCTTTTCCTGCTTTGCAATATTGGCATTAGCAGTGGTAATTTCCACTGTTTTACGCTGTTCCTCTTCCTGAATCTTATATGCAGCATCGGCCTCAGCTTTTTTGATGTCAGCATTTTTCTTTAATTCAGCTTTTTTAATTTCTAATTCATTTTCTTTAATTGCAATTTCCGTTGCAGCGTTAATCTGGGCATCATTTGCTTCTTTCTTGGCATTAGCCTGTGCCTTTGCAATTTCCTTTTCACTTTCCGCTCTGGAAATTGCTGCATTTTTCTGGATTTTTACAATATTATCAACACCAAGGTTTTCAATAACACCGTTTCCGTCAACGAAATTCTGTACATTAAAGCTTACAATGTCAAGACCCATGGCTGCAAGGTCCGGTTCTGCATTTTCCTTAACCAGCTGGGCAAATTTCTGACGGTCAGAAACCATTTCTTCCAGGTTCATTTTACCAACGATTTCACGCATGTTACCTTCCAGAACTTCTCTTGCTACATTGGCAATATATTCGGTCTTCTTATTTAAGAAGTTTTGTGCCGCAAGCTTTAAATATTCTGGTTTGTCGCTGATTTTAACATTGACTGCCGCATCTACATTGATGTTAATATAGTCTGCCGTCGGAACTGCATTTGACGTTTTAACATCAATTGGAATCAGCTGAAGGCTTAATTCGTCTTTTTTCTCAAGAAAAGGAATCTTGATACCTGCTTTTCCGATTAAAACCTTCGGGTTCTTTCTTAAACCGGAAATGATGTAAGCCTTATCTGGTGAAGCCTTAACATAACCTGTAATTAAAATTACAATTAGTAGAATGATTATTACCACTGGTAATATACTTAATAAAAATTCCAGCATCCTGTGTATACCTCTCCTTTATCTTTATTTATTAATATAAATTTAACATTTTTTTATGATGAATACAAATATTATTTTATTATTTATTTGCTCATTTTACTTGACTGAATTGTTTTTTTTGAATATAATACAGTTTGTATGTTTAATTTTATACTAGTCAAAATATGCTTACCATATATTATTTTATATTGGTTTTATAAGGAGGTGTTTTTATGAAGATGACATTTCAGCCTAAAAAGAGATCAAGATCCAAGGTTCATGGATTTAGAGCAAGAATGAGCACATCTAATGGAAGAAAAGTATTATCAGCCAGAAGAGCAAAGGGAAGAAAAGTATTATCAGCTTAGGCCGCAGATTTGTGGCCTTTTCTTCTATTAGAGTTAAATTGGTTCCATTTTAGCCGGTTATGAGGAAAGAATCATGAAAAATTATCAGGTTATTAAAAATAACGAAGATTTTCGGAAAGTTTACTCAATGGGAAAATCCCGTGCAAATCGTTTATTGGTAATGTATATTTTGGAAAATGGAACAGATGCTACAAGATTTGGTATTTCAGTAAGTAAAAAAGTTGGTAACAGTATTGTCAGACACAGACTGACAAGATTAATCAGAGAAAGCATTCGACTGAATTCTGATAAGTTTGTATCAGGATATGATGTTGTTATTGTAGCCAGAGCAGGTTTAAAAGGGCTCGGGTTTATGGAAACGGAGAGTGCACTTTTACACGTTTCCAGGATTCATGGAATATTGAAAAGAGATGATAAGAATGATTAAAAATCTTCTCATTTATATTATAAAATTTTATAAGAAATTTTTATCACCCTTAAAAGGACATGCCACATGCATTTATACACCGACCTGTTCTTCTTATGCCATTGAGGCACTGGAAAAATATGGTGTCATAAAAGGCAGTTTTTTAGCAGTTAAAAGAATTTTAAGATGTAATCCTTTTTCAAAGGGAGGATATGATCCGGTTCCATGAAGTGTTTCGATAGTGTGTCAAATGCTTAGGAGGTATTCGATTTGATTTTATTAACACAAAGCGGTGGGTTTTTAGGACCGATTGCAAAGATTTTAGGATGGATTTTTAATGGTTTGTTCGAACTGACAGCAAACTTTGGTATTCAGAATGTCGGTTTGGCTATTATTTTGTTTACAATCGTTGTAAAGCTTCTCATGCTTCCTCTTACGGTTAAGCAGATGAAGTTTTCAAAGCTTTCAAGTATTATGAATCCTGAATTGATGGCTATCCAGAAAAAGTACAAGGGAAAGTCTGATCAGGAATCCATGACGAAAATGAATGAAGAGCAGCAGGCTGTATATGCAAAGTATGGTACATCTCCTACGGGTGGATGTTTACAACTTATTATCCAGATGCCTATTCTTTTTGCTCTTTATAGAGTTATACAGAATATTCCTGCATATGTTTCATCAGTAAAAGTTTTATTTGAAAATATGCTGGGTGGTGCAAATGGTCTTATGGCACAGGCTAATTTTGCGGAAATCATGGCTGAAAATGGTTTTTCCGGTGATTTTACCACAGTAAATACTGCCATTGATGCAATGAACATGTTTTCAACAGCACAGTGGGAGCAGTTAAAGGAGATATTTCCTTCCTGTGCCGGTCTGATTTCGGAAAATGTTTCTTCATTATATGGAATGTATGACTTTTTTGGTATTAACCTGGCTGTGGCACCGACTCTCACTTCAATTGCCATTTTAATTCCTGTTCTTACTGCACTGACACAGTGGATTAGTATGAAGACAGTAGGAAATAATAATACAACTGACAGTGATAATCCTGCGGCACAGTCCATGAAGACAATGAATACCATCATGCCAATCATGACAGGTTTTATTGCGTTTTCTCTTCCAAGCGGTCTTGGTTTATACTGGATTGCAACAGCGGTCTGCCAGACAATCCAGCAGCTTTTATTAAATGTATACTTTAATAAGATTGATATGGATGAGCTTGTTAAGAAAAATGTTGAAAAGGCAAATGCCAAGAGAGCCAAGAAGGGTCTTCCACCTCAGACATTATCTACAAAAGCGAATACAAATACCAGAAATATTCAGAATCAGAATATGCAGAACATACAGAAGAAATTAGAAGAAACCAGACAGAAGAACCTTGATAAGGTAGAAGAAATTAAGAAATCCACAAATTATTATAACGAAGGTTCAAACAAGGGAAGTCTTGCTTCTAAGGCCAATATGGTTGCAAAATATAATGAGAAGGTTAATAAAAAATAATTTGGAGGTACGATTATGGAGTATTTAGAGTTTACTGGTAAATCAGTTGATGAGGCTTTAACAAATGCCGCAATTGCAATGGGTGTTCCAAGTGATGAGCTTGATTACACGGTTATTGAAGAAGCTAGTTCAGGTTTTCTTGGTTTATTCAATACAAAGCCTGCTAAAATCAAAGTATCCAAAAAGGCATCTGTTGAAGATGTTGTAAATAAATTCCTTGGAGACATGTTTGATGCGATGAATATGTCAGTTAAGATTGAAGTAAATGTGAATGAAGAAGAGGAAACAGTTAATATCAATCTGACAGGCGAGGATATGGGACTTTTAATCGGCAAGAGAGGACAGACACTGGATTCTCTTCAGTATCTTGTAAGACTTGTAGTGAATAAAGAATTTGGCGGATACTTAAAGGTTAAGGTTGATACCGAGAATTACCGTGAAAGAAGAAAAGAAACATTAGAGTCTCTTGCAAAGAATATTGCATATAAGGTAAAGAGAACAAGAAGATCCGTTACTCTTGAACCAATGAATCCATATGAGAGAAGAATTATTCATTCAACTCTCCAGAATGATAAGTTTGTTGCAACAAGAAGTGAAGGAGAAGAGCCATACAGACATGTGGTTGTTTACTTAAAGAAGCATACAAATAATAATTAGTTTTACATATAAGCCATTACATTATTTGTAATGGCTTATTTAATATCGGATGGATGTAAAGGAGTTAGAAATGAATTATTCAGAGGATACAATTGCAGCAATTTCTACGGGGAATGTGACAAATTCGGGAATTGGAATCATCCGTATGAGTGGTGATGAGGCTATCATCATCGCAGATAAGATATTTCATTCAAAATCCGGAAAAAAGCTTTCTGATGTTCCTTCCCATACCATACATTATGGAAATATTGTGGATGGAAATGAAGTATTGGATGAAGTGCTTGTCATGCTTATGAAGAATCCTCATACTTATACCAGGGAAGATGTTGTTGAAATTAACTGTCATGGCGGAATGGTTGTAATGAACAGGATTCTTGAAACATGCTTTAAATATGGTGCCAGACCTGCTGAACCGGGTGAATTTACAAAGAGAGCCTTTTTAAATGGAAGAATTGATTTGTCCCAGGCAGAAGCTGTAATTGATTTGATTAATTCAAAAAATGAATTAGCCATGAAATCATCCATAAATCAGCTGGGAGGATTTTTATCCGGTAAAATTAAGAGTTACCGTGAAACCATTTTAAATGATGTGGCATATATCGAAGCTGCCCTGGATGATCCGGAACATATCAGTCTGGATGATTTTTCTAAGAAGCTGCTTTTAGATATACAGGTAATAAACAGTGGACTTGAAAATCTTATTAAAACTTCCGATAACGGACGTATTTTGAAAGAAGGAATCAATACCGTTATTCTTGGTAAACCAAATGCCGGTAAATCCAGCCTTTTAAATGTTCTTGCACGATACGAAAGAGCAATTGTAACGGATATTCCCGGAACTACCCGTGACATAATTGAGGAACAGATTAATATAAATGGAATTCTTCTTAATCTGATTGATACGGCAGGCATCCGTAACACAAGCGACAAAGTGGAAGCCATCGGTGTGGATAAAGCAAGAGAATGTGCATCCGGTGCCGATCTTATTATCTATGTTGTGGATTCTTCCGTTTTACTGGATGAGAATGACAAAGACATAATGGATATCATAAAAGACAAAAATGTAATTATTATTCTGAATAAGTCTGATTTGGTACCGGTTGTGGATGAAAACTCATTTAAGAAAATAATAGATGCACCGGTAATCAGTATTTCTACAAAAACCATGGATGGAGTGGATGATTTGGAGGAAACCATAAAAGAGTTGTTCGTAAAAGGAAAAATTCAGATAAATGACGAGTTAATTATTACCAATCTTCGTCAAAAGAATTCCTTGAAAGATGCATTGAAAAGTCTTAAACTAGTAGTTAACAGTATTGAAAATTCAATGCCGGAGGATTTCTATACCATCGATTTAATGAATGCGTATGAAGAATTAGGAAAAATTACTGGAGAATCCGTTGAAGAAGATTTAGCGAATGAAATCTTTTCAAAATTCTGTATGGGTAAGTAAATTTTCGGAGGAAATATTGTATGCCAAACGTTGAAGAGAAATATGATGTTGTTATTGTCGGTCTTGGCCATGCAGGATGTGAAGCAGCACTTGCATGTGCAAGAATGGGACTTGAAACCATTTGTTTTACGGTAAGTGTGGAAAGTATTGCACTTATGCCATGTAATCCGAATATAGGAGGCAGCTCCAAGGGTCATCTTGTTCGTGAAATCGATGCTCTTGGCGGTGAAATGGGAAAAAACATTGATAAGACTTTTATTCAGTCCAAGATGTTGAATTCATCCAAGGGTCCGGCAGTTCATTCCCTGCGTGCACAGGCGGACAAATCCGAATATAGCAGAAGCATGAGAAAGGTTCTTGAGAATACGGAACATATAACAATTCGTCAGGCAGAGGTATCTGAAATTATTGTCAATGACGGAGTTATCGGTGGTGTAAAGACATTTTCCGGTGCGGTTTATCATGCACGTGCGGTTGTGTTATGTACCGGTACCTACCTTCGTGCAAGATGTATTTATGGTGAGGTAAGTAATTATACCGGACCAAATGGTCTTCAGGCGGCAAATCATCTTACAGATTCACTGAAGGCAAATGGTGTTGAAATGTTTCGTTTTAAGACAGGAACACCTGCCCGTGTTGATAAACGTTCCATTGATTTTTCCAAGATGGAGGAACAGTTTGGAGATGAATATGTTGTTCCTTTTTCTTTTTCAACGGATCCGGATTCCGTACAGAAGGAACAGGTGTCCTGCTGGCTTACTTATACCAATGAAAAGACCCATGAAATCATCCGAAGCAATATTCACCGTTCCCCTTTGTTTTCAGGAATGATTGAAGGAACCGGACCACGATACTGTCCATCCATTGAAGATAAGGTAGTTCGTTTTGCGGATAAGAACAGACATCAGGTATTTATTGAACCGGAAGGAAATTATACCAATGAAATGTATCTTGGCGGAATGTCCAGTTCTCTTCCGGAAGATGTGCAGTATGAAATGTATAGAACGGTTCCGGGTCTTGAAAATGTTAAGATTGTCCGTAATGCGTATGCCATTGAGTATGATTGCATTAATCCGGTACAGTTAAAGCCGTCACTGGAATTTAAGAATATCAGTGGTCTTTTTAGCGGCGGTCAGTTTAATGGAAGTTCCGGGTACGAGGAAGCTGCCGCACAGGGGATTATTGCAGGTATTAATGCAGCATGCAAGGTTCTTGGAAAGGAGCCTCTCATATTGGATCGTTCCGAGGCATATATCGGAGTATTGATAGATGATCTTGTTACAAAGGAGAATCATGAGCCATACCGTATGATGACTTCCCGTGCCGAATACCGTCTTTTGTTAAGACAGGATAATGCAGATATCCGTCTTTCAAAATATGGTCCTGAACTTGGACTTGTCAGTGATGAGCAGTATAACTGGGTGTTAGAAAAGCAGGAACTGGTGAAAGAAGAGATTGATCGTCTGGAAAATACAACTGTCGGCTGTACGGATAATGTCCAGGAACTTCTTTTGAAACTTAACAGTACGCCGCTTAAATCCGGGACAAACCTTGCAGAACTTATCCGTCGTCCGGAAATCAGTTATAATGATCTTGCAGAAATTGACCCTAACAGAAAACCGTTGAAACGGGATGTAGTGGAACAGGTTGACATAAATATCAAATATGAAGGATATATTAGTCGACAGTTAAAACAGGTAGAGCATTTTAAAAAGCTTGAGAACAAGATCATACCGGAAACAATTGATTATGATGAGATAACCGGTCTTCGTAAGGAGGCACAGCAGAAGCTTAAGAAATTCAATCCTCGTTCCATTGGACAGGCATCCAGAATATCGGGTGTTTCTCCTGCGGATATTTCCGTACTTTTAGTATATCTTGAACAGCATAGGAGATTATAATGAATTCGTCTAAGGATTTATTTGTTAAAAGACTGAACCAGTTAAATATTACTCTTTCCGATGAACAGCTTGGAATGTTTGATGAATATTACCACATTCTCTATGAGCAGAATCAATATATGAATCTTACGGCAATAACAGATTATGATGAGGTGCTTTTAAAGCATTATATTGATTGTCTGGCTGTAAATGTGGTTCCAGATTTTCGTGATCTGATTTGTCAAAAGCAGAATGCAAAGGTTATTGATGTTGGAACCGGTGCTGGTTTTCCTGGAATTCCTTTGAAAATTGCTTTTCCTGATTTGCAGATTGATTTGCTGGATTCCCTTAATAAAAGAATTAATTTTCTGAATCAGGTAATTGAAAATCTTAATTTGAAAAACATAAATGCTTTCCATGGCAGGGCAGAAGATTTTGCTAATAATGTAAATTACCGGGAAAAATATGATTTGTGTGTTTCAAGAGCAGTTGCGAATCTCACAACCTTATCCGAATACTGTCTTCCTTTTATTAAGAAGGACGGTTTGTTTATTGCTTTAAAATCCGGTGAAATCAAAGAGGAACTTAAAAGTTCCCAAAATGCAGTTGATATTCTTGGAGGAACCATATTGGAAGTTATTCCATATATTCTTCCGGAATCTGATATTGAACGCTCATTTGTTGTAATTAAAAAGATAAAAAATACACCTAAGAAGTATCCCCGAAAAGCAGGATTACCGTCAAAAGAACCATTACAATGATTTTTTATGGAGGTGGACATGAAAGTTATAATTGATTATCTTAATAACCGGTTAAATGATTTAGAAAATCAGAGAAATGAAAAAGAAACTTTGATGAACAGTAAAATCATTGAAGCAAACGAAATTCATAAAACTATTTCTAAACTTAATTTTTATGACAATGATACATATAATGTATTTAATGCCAGCGGAAGCAGGATGGAATTT
This sequence comes from Thermoflexaceae bacterium, assembly GCA_029226085.1. Classification (GTDB taxonomy): domain Bacteria; phylum Bacillota; class Clostridia; order Lachnospirales; family Lachnospiraceae; genus MGBC120314. The sequence goes on along the minus strand of JAQXXN010000094.1, from coordinate 24,011 downwards.
CAAAATCGTGAGATAATTGAGCTGAAAGCCCAGGAAGATTTGCTGCGTACGGAAGCAGATGATATTTCTGATGAAATAAAGAATATTAATTCCATGATTGAAGAAATAGCCATTGTAATTGCACATGCAAATTCTAATAATACAAAATTAAATTCTCTTTCCAATGATGTAATACGTCTGAACGGTGAACTTGCCATGTATACAACAGGTGGAAAGAAAACGAAAAAAAGTGAAATAAATGATGTTGAGGTAAAGGAAGAAAAAACCACAGAAACTGATGAAGAAGAAAAACAACTACTCTCTTCTAATATTGAAACACTGGATATTAATACCGATAATAAAAAATTTCTCGAAGAGATAGCGGACAGATTATATTTTGTTTCTCGAATTCTAAAGTTTGATCCGGTTCGTGTAAAACTTGAACTGGATGAAATATATAAAGGAATTATCAAATATATTAATAAGTAATTCACTAAATTATAATACCTATCTGGAATAGAAAACAGCAATCCATTTGTTGAATCTATTTTTGATAGGTATTTATTTTATATTCGATAATATTATTAAATGTTTCACGTGAAACATTTTTATAAAATAATTTATGGCAAATTTACCAATAAAAAATGTTTCACGTGAAACATTTTGGTGTAGATTATAATTTAAAATGATGTTATACTAATAACATACAATGCATTAAAGGAGTATGAAAATGGGAAGAGTAATTGCAATCGCCAATCAAAAGGGTGGCGTAGGAAAAACCACTACATCCATTAATCTATCTGCTTGTCTGGCGGAGGCAGGAAAAAAGGTACTGACAGTGGATATTGATCCACAGGGAAATACAACAAGTGGACTTGGAGTAGATAAAGGCAAAGGAAGAAATACAATTTATCAGGTTGTAATTGATGAGTGTTCCATAGAGGATGCAATAATAAAAAATTTGTATGATAATCTGGATTTGCTTCCATCCGATGTTAATCTTGCAGGTGCCGAAATAGACCTAATTGGAATTGATGATAGAGAATACATATTAAAGAATCAAATTGAAAAAGTAAAAGATAATTATGATTTTGTAATAATTGACTGTCCTCCTTCATTAACTATGCTTACAGTTAATGCAATGACAGCAGCAGATACGGTTCTTGTACCAATTCAATGCGAATATTATGCACTGGAAGGATTAAGCCAGCTGATTCATTCCATTAAATTAGTTAAGAAAAAATTGAATCCTTCTCTCGAAATTGAAGGAGTGGTATTTACCATGTATGATGCAAGAACAAATTTATCCTTGCAGGTTGTTGAAAATGTCAAGGAAAATTTGAATCAGGCAGTATATAAGACAATTATTCCAAGAAATGTACGTCTTGCAGAAGCACCTAGCCATGGGTTACCGATTAATATATATGAACCAAAGTCGGCTGGAGCAGAAAGTTACAGAATGTTAGCAGAAGAAGTTATTAATAATAAAGGAGTATAGAGATGGCTGTTAAGAAAGGCGGATTAGGAAAAGGACTTGGCTCATTAATTCCGGGAAACCTGGATGATGATAATGAAGTAAAGGTTGTAGAAAAAGTAGTAGAAAAGGTTGTTGAGAAAAAGGTTGAATCAAAATTAAGAATTAACGAACTGGAACCAAACAGAGATCAGCCTAGAAAATTATTCGATGAAGATGCACTTCAGGATTTAGCAGAATCGATTAAACAGCATGGTATTCTTCAGCCAATTCTGGTGCAAAAAAGAGAAAACTACTATGAGATAATTGCCGGGGAAAGAAGATGGAGAGCTGCAAAGATTGCAGGACTTAAGGAAGTGCCGGTTGTTATAAAAGATTTTACGGATCAGGAAATTGTAGAAGTGGCATTAATTGAAAATATTCAGAGAGAGGACTTAAATCCAATTGAAGAAGCACTGGCATATAAAAGACTTCTTGAAGAATATAATCTGAAACAGGATGAAGTTGCTGAACGTGTATCAAAGAGCCGTTCTGCTGTAACCAATTCCATGAGATTATTAAAGCTGGATACAAGAGTTCAGCAGATGGTAATCGATGATATGATATCAAGTGGCCATGCGAGAGCATTAATTGCAGTAGAAGATGGGGATAAGCAGTATTCCATTGCACAAAAAATATTTGACGAAAGATTAAGTGTAAGAGAAACAGAGAGTCTTATTAAGAATCTGGATAAACCGATTAAGAAAAAAGAACTTCCGGCAAATGATTTTGTTTATAGAGATTATGAAGAAAAACTAAATAAGCTTTTAAATACAAAAGTAGTTATTCATAATAAAGAAAATAATAAGGGTAAGATTGAAATTAACTATTTTTCAAAAGAAGAATTCGAAAGAATTGTTGAGTTTCTTAATGCTGGCAAGTAGAATATTGAGTTAATATAAAATTATGCTTATTATTAAAGCAAATCAATAATTAGATGATAATAAGGAGTAGACATGATCGATTTTTTTGGAATAGTAACCGTGAATGGAGCATACATAGTAATTGCTTTAGTTATATTACTAATAGTATGTTTCGCCATGATAATAACAATTTTATGTAAACTAAAAAAACTTACAAAAAGATACGAAGAATTCATGGGGGGAAGAGACGGACGAACCATGGAAGAATTAATTAAGAGTAAACTGAATGAAATTGAGGATATCAAGTTAAAGTCATTTAAAAATGGAAAAGACATTGCAGAGTTATATGAAAAGATGGAAAAGACAATCTGCAAAGTTGGCCTTGTAAAATATGATGCATTTAATGAAATGGGTGGAAAGCTGAGTTTTGCCCTGGTACTTTTAAATGAGCATAATACAGGATTATCCATGAATTCCATGCATGGACCGGAAGGCTCTTATGTATATGTTAAAGAAATCATCAATGGACAATCGTATATTGCACTGGGAGATGAAGAACAGAAAGCACTTGATATGGCATTAGATAAAAATAATTAACGAAAATGTACTAAATAGAGCAAACATATATAAAATTTACATGTATAACAAAGAATTGACTATACAAATTGAATTGATTGTAGTAAAATATATATACAAAATAGGAACGTAAATTTCTGAAAGAGAGGTATAAAAATATGGCGCTTGATAATTGCATTTATAAGGGAACTCTAAAAAGCGTGTATTTAGAGAATAACACTGCAATCAAAGTATTTGAAAAAGAATATCCAAAAGCGGAAGTTCTTTACGAGGCATTGAATAATGCAAGAGTAGAAGATACCGGTCTGAATATTCCAAAGATTCTGGAAGTTACCATGATTGACGGTAAGTGGGCAATCCGCAGGGAGTATGTGGAAGGCAAAACCATGGATGAACTGATGAAGGAAAATCCTGATGATATTGACAAGTATCTTGAGATGATGGTTGATATGCAGTTAAAAATTCATCAGAAGAGAAATCCTTTGTTAAATAAGTTAAAGGATAAGATGTCAAAGCAGATAAGTGACCTGGACTGCATTGATGATGCAACAAAATATGATCTGCATGAGAAGCTGGAAGGAATGCCAAAGCATACAAAGCTTTGTCATGGAGATTATTGTCCAAAGAATATAATCATTGACAAAGACGGTGAACTTCATGTAGTTGACTGGGTACATGCATCACAGGGAAATGCAAGTGCGGATGTGGCAAGAACCTATCTTTTACTTGCACTTGAAAGCAAAGAAACAGCAGATAAGTATATGGACTTATTCTGTGAAAAGAGTGGAACACAGAAGAGATATGTACAGCAGTGGCTTCCAATCGTAGCAGCTGCACAGCTGGCAAAGAAGAGACCGGAAGAAAAGGATTTACTTTTCAAATGGCTGGATGTATTTGATTATCAGTAAAATTTAAAGCAATCACCTCAAAAGAGAGTGGAGAAGGATTTTTTGGAATCGGCTCCGCTCTTTTTTATTGAATATTAAAAATGCAAAACAACATTTCTTCGCAGCAGTTTTAAAAGTTTCATGGAAAACTGATATTCTGTGGAAGTCATTTCCCTGTTGGAGAAAGCCGCCTGTTCCAATAAAGCAGCAAGCTTTAATAAAGAATTATTCTGCAATTTTTTACAGAGCCTGTAATGGGAATGGATAAATTCAAGCTGCTGTTCAAAGGTAAGAATATAATCAAATTCAGGATAATGCCTGCTTATATACCGACAGATTATCTTATAATAATTTCGGACATTAATGTTCCTGCGGTTACGGTGATAGGAACGATACTGGCGTATATAATGCCATCCGAAATAGGACATCATAAGGAAGATAAGAATTCCAAATGCAGCCAGAAGAATTACGGAAATGGCAGATGTAAGGGAATTGGAAGATATGGTATTCTCCTCCATTACAACGGCATCATCCGCAGTGGAAGTCTGGTTAAACAGGCTATATAAGGCAGACCAGAAATCGGAATCAGAAGAAGAGGATTCCAAGGAAGCCGTGGTTGCCTCGAATACCTTCCATCCAAAGTAAGGGTCGTAGTATTCAACCCAGGCATGTGCTTTATCATCTGCAATATCCACATCAACAACCGAAAGATCAGAATCAGATATCTGACCGGAAAGATAGGAAGTATCAATGTAATCGGATACAGAGGCATCCGACACAAGAGTGCCTTCCTGCAAATCTTCTGAAGTAAGCACATATCCTTCAACATAACGTGCCGGTATGCCCAGGGTACGGAAAATCAAAACCGCAGAAGTTGCAAAATGAGCACAAAAGCCTTTTTGATTGTTATTAAGAAAATACCCCACATAGTCCTGATTATTCGGTGTAATTCCTGGATTAAGGGAATATACAAATTCCGTAGAAAGACAATTGGATACACGGTTGATAACTGACTGCAATTCACTTTCGGAATAAGTGCGGTATTCACCAGAAGATTTTGTAATGTATTCCACGCATAAATCGTTATTATTTAAAAATGTAAGAATTTCTCTGCGTGTTGAATCCGGAACCTGAAGATAAGGATATGGATTAAAAGATGATTCCTCAGATTTGGGATGGAATGTATCTGCATAATCTATGGAGAAAGGATAATAACCATATGTCCTGGAATGGTTCCATAAAAAGTAGTAGTAATCGGACGATGTAAAAGACGGATATATCTCTAATGAATCAGGATTAGTGTAATAGGGTGCATAGGAATATTCCGGATCGGCACCCTTGTTTGTGATGTCCATCCGGAAAAGACGGGAGGAAAAAGTCCGGCTTAAATAGCTATACTCCGTTATCAGGGCAGTATCTTCACAGAGCCTCTTGTAGGAATCCGAATTAATAAGATTATTAGAGAGCAGCATGTCAGCATTATACCATTGACGATCTGTATAACCGATTCCAACAAAACCACGCAGATATACCGGCTGGGAGGATAACGGTACATATCTTACGGTGAGGTCGGTTTCATAATCCGGACGAACGGAATAGATGCCGCCAAGTTTACCGTCATTTAAACCTCCGGTAGAGGAATAACGGTTAAAATAGCCGCTTAAACCAAAGGTAACAATATATTTTACATCATCCGTAACTTCTGCTTTCAGCAGACTCTCCGATGAGTTCCTGAGAAAAGTAGAATAGGGAAGTGAAATATGGATAACAAGAAGAATGCAAAGTGACATAAGGAAGGAAACAAATAATGACATGAAATAGCTTATGCCATTGGCACCATAAGAAAATCCGTGGATTTTTTTCGACCAGGGATTGTGTTTCGGATAAACAGAGTAAGTTTTATTTCGTTCCGGATGTGTGTTGATGTGGAGGCTGAAACGGATCATTATAATTGCAATATAGGCAGTAAGTAAACACGCAAGATAAAAAGTATCCGGCATCAGGTTAATAAACAGGGGAACAATATAAGGACCGAAGCTTATAAGAAAGACGGTCAGAAGGTTAATGCGTTCTCCAATCCACATATGAAATAGGAGCAGCTCAAAAATACCAAGAAAGATGAGAAAAAAAGTGATTGTCACATAAGAATTCTCAATCAGCTCTTCATAATGGACAAGTGCAGGAATGTCCAGATAATTTTCAAGGGAAGCATAAGACATGTTGACAATGGCGTGATAGCCGCTATTAACATAAGTATAAAACCGTAATATTAGCAAAGTAAAAGATATGAGAAATATGATATAACAGGAATTACGGATAAATTTTGAGTGTAAATCCCTAACAAAAGAGATGATAACGGAAACAGCAAATAAAATGAGCAGTATGATGGCAAGGTTAAACTGGGCACCAAAACAGGAGGCATATCCGCATATGCTTCCAACGGTAAGTAAAAAGCACAAGATAGCCCGTGAAACCGGAAGAAGAATTTCTCCAAAGGAAGAAAAAAGCACTTCATCTGTGTTGTTTAATCCTAATATTCTGCTGTAATCATTTTTCTTTTGCTGCTTCTTTTTCCAAAACATAATCTACACCTATCGTAATATAATTTTCATGACCGGAAAGCGTCTTTATACTGTCACGAATTTCCATGTAATTTTCAAGAGGGATTTCATAAAGTATTTCATAAATGGTATCTTTTAAGGTAGAACTATTTAGTATTGTGCAAAAACGACATTCTTTTTTTCTGGCACTGTACCACATATAAGTAAAAGGAATATTATGATTACACAGAAAAAATCCAATACCATAGGCATAATCTAAAATAGTATCCAGAAGATTTTCTTTTGTATAAGCAAGTTCAATATAAAAAAGTAATTGTGATGAAGTAAGGCTAAGACGCTCTTTTACCATCAGGATATCTTTTTTGGCAGAAAGCTTCCAATGGATATTCTGGAGTTTATCACCGGGAATATATTCTCGTACATCACTGACCTCGCTGGTGTCATTTCCTTTGGACTGGCTTTCATCAAGATTGTTAATTCCTTCAGAAAAATCCATGGAAAAATCATTATCAACGATGGAAAAGTCAGGAAAAACAGGAATTTCCCGTGTTAAGTCCAGTTTTTTTTGAAAGGTAAAAATATTCAACATATCATATATGTATAGTTCGGATAAAGTGATGGTTACAATTCCGCAATGAGCGCTTGATACCGGATAGGTAACGGATACCGGATGAAACGGGGTAATCGGAAGATTAACCGTATGAGTCTCGGATTCCTCAAAAAGAGGGTTCTTTATGGTAACATGCAAAACACTGTTATTGGTAAAAAGAAAGGATGAATTCTTCAGTGTAACATGAAACAGAAATTCATCATGGCGTTTTTCCACAACCGATGCACCGGTAATGTCAGCAGAAACAAAAGGTACCAAAAGCACGGTGGAAAAAAAGGATATGAAGGGAATGATAATCAGTGCACAAAGAAATATGAGGTTAAAATAATTCCCCAGAAAATAAAACATGAAACCGTTAAATAATATTAAAGAAAAATATCCGATTATGGCAAAATATCTGGCAAAAGATTTATTCATCACGTATTCCTTTCAATGAATGATGAAAAGTGGGAAAGGCTTATTAATTTCCTTTTGGTACAGGAACAGAGCAGAAAATCTTATTTAAAACATCATCTGCCGAAAGTCCTTCCGCTTTTGCTTTGCTTCCAAGGCGGATTCTGTGACGGAGAACATCACAGAAAATAAAACGGATGTCGGAAGGAGTCACATAGTCATGGTCGTTCATCAGAGCGACTGCCTTGGAAAGTTTCAACAGGTTAATTGCACCGCGTGGACTGGAACCAAGAGAAATATATTCACTATTTCTGGTAGCCTCCACCAGGGTGGTTATGTAATCAAGAATACTCTCATCCACATGAATTTCATCCACTGTTTTCCGGATAAAAAGGAGTTCATCCGGGGAAATAACAGGATGAATATCATTAATAGGCGGATTTACCACATTTCTTAATATTTCAATGGAATCTGCATGTCCCGGATAACCAAGGGAGAGACAGACCATGAAACGGTCAAGCTGTGATTCCGGAAGAAGCTGTGTTCCGGAAGAACCCACTGGGTTTTCCGTGGCAATTACGGTAAAGGGAACCGGAAGCTTATGTGTTATGCCGTCAACGGTGACATTTCCTTCCTCCATTACTTCCAGGAGAGCAGACTGGGTCTTCGGAGAGGTACGGTTGATTTCATCGGCAAGGAAAAGATTACAGAATACAGTCCCCTGTTTATATTCAAATTCTTTTGTGGCACTGTTATACATGGAGAAACCAACAATGTCGCTTGGAAGGACATCCGGTGTGAATTGTACACGTTTGTAATCAAGAGACATGGCGTGGGCAATGGACATGGCAAGAGTTGTTTTACCAACTCCGGGAATATCGTCAAGAAGAATATGTCCTCCGGCAAAAATGACAGCAAGAACTTTTTCAACAATTTCTTCTTTTCCCTTAATGACTTCACATATTTCTTTCTGAATGGAATAAATTTTAACATCTGCCATGTGTTGTTCTCCTAAATTTAATAATATATTAATTATACCAAATATGGGACAAGAAGGAAAGAGAAGTAAGAAAATTCCCGGCAGGGTTTCGTCTGCCGGGAGGGGTAGGAAGTTATAAATCTATTCAAAACATTGTGGGAAACGGTCTTTCAGAATCATTTCAATCATACGTGCGGCATCCGGTTCGGAAATGCTTCCCGTATTGATGGATAAATCGTATTCCGTAGGATCAAGCCATTCGCGGCCCGTGTAATATTTATAGTAATTTTTTCTGTACTGGTCTGTCTGTTCAATGGCTTTCTGGGCTTCCTTTTGTTCAACTACAAGACGGTCCATGATGTTATAAACACATTTTTCAACCGGAGCCTGTATGTTAAGCTTTAAGACATTCGGAAAAGTACGCAGAATAAAATTTGCAGCCTTGCCTACGATAATGCAGGAAGGGTTACCGGCTGATGCAAGATTTAAAATAACTTTTGCCTGGTATGCGAATAAGTTTTCATTGGAAAGATACCTCTTGTCCTGTGGGGGAACCACATTCCAGAGATAGTCATTTTTCTGTTTGCTGGAGAAAGTAAGCTGGCCTTTGCTGATTTTCTCGTTTGCTTCAAAGAAAAAACTTTCGTTGATTCCGCTTAGTTCAGAAGCCATTGTAAGAATTTCCGTATCATAATAAGGTATATTTAAATCTGCGGAAAGCTGTTTTGCAATATGGCTTCCGCCGCTGCCGTAGCCACGGGCGATGGTAATAACATAATTTTTCATGGCAAGCACCTCCATTGGTATTATAAGTGTAATAATATCAGTGAAAAAGAAAATTTGTCAATTGCATTAGTGGAAAAACATGGGTTTGGGATGACGAAATGTGCATGGTGCACAGCGAAAAAGTTATTAAATGTGCACAGTGCACATTGACAGAAGAACTTTTTTGTCATAAAATCAAGTAAAATTCATCCGAAACATTTAACAAAGGCGTTAGATTCAGAAAGAATCCGGCGCCTTTTTCATTTTCATAAACAGGAGGCGTTAACATGAAAGTATATAGGAATGCAAAATTAAGACATAAAACAGGGTTGTTTGATATCTGGGTGGACAATGAAACCGTGCATGACATAGTACCGGCGGGCACATTAACACTTCCGGCAGAGGAAGAAAAGAATCTTAATGGAAGACTTGTCTGCGAGCCTTATGTGGAATCCCATATCCATCTGGATTATATTCATACCGCAGATGTTCCTAAGGAAGAAATCGGTTCGGGAACACTTTTTGAAGCGATTGACAAATGGTCGGATTCCAAGAGTGTCCTAACGGTTCAGGATATTAAGGACAGAGCCTATAAGGGTATTAAGGCAGAGATGAGAAACGGTGTCCAGTACATCCGTACCCATGTGGATGTAACAGATCCGAATCTTACGGCACTTAAAGCAATGCTTGAGGTTAAGGAAGAGGTTAAGGATTATCTTTATTTGCAGCTGATTGCTTTTCCACAGGAAGGGTACTTCGCATATAAGGGTGGCGCAGAGCTGGTGGAAGAGGCTCTTAAGATGGGAGCAGACGTGGTTGGCGGTATTCCACATTATGAATTCACGAAGGAGCTTGGTGAAAAATCCGTAAAGAAGGCTTTTGAACTGGCAGTAAAGTATGACAGGCTTTTGGATATTCACTGTGATGAAACGGATGATGCGGAATCGAGATTTGTGGAAAACATTGCGGCTGAGGCATATTATACGGGAGTTGGCAGCAGGGCAACCGCAAGTCATACCTGTGCAATGAGTTCTTATAATAATGCTTATGCTTTTAAGATGATGAGTAAGTTCAAAAAGGCAGGAATCAATTTTGTGTCCTGTCCTACAGAAAACTGCTATTTGCAGGGAAGATATGACAGCTATCCAAGAAGAAGAGGAATCACAAGGATTGATGAACTGGTGGAGGCAGGATGCAATGTGAGCTTTGCACAGGATTCCATTTCCGACCCGTGGTATCCGTTAGGAAACGGTAATCTGATTCATCAGGTAGACTTTGGTCTGCATCTTGGACACATGATGAGTATGGAACAGATTCAAAGCGGTCTTGATTTTATTACAATAAATGGTGCAAAAACATTATCCATAACAGACGGTTATGAATTAAAGAAAGGAAATAAAGCTTCCTTTATCGTGCTGGATGCCTCGGATGAGCTGACCGCCATAAGGGAACGTGCTCATGTGATTCTTTCCGTTCACAACGGAAAGAACATTATTGAAAAGAAGCCGGAAGAAATCATAAAAGAACCGTTTTAATCCGTAATATACCGTAACTTAAAAAAAGAGGTGTTGGACATTGGCTGTTACATGCAGAGATATCATGGAACTGGAAACCTGTAAGAGATTAAGACTTTTAGGTGGAGCAGGCGGACTGGACAATGTGGTTACATGGCCATTCATTAAAAACATGGATACCATTACCGAGTGGATTCACGGCGGTGAGCTGGTATTTGTAATCGGGGCAAAGGAAGATATTTCCGAACAGGGATTACTCACACTGATGGAAGAGGCTGTGAAGAATAAGATTGCCGGAGTGGTTATGCTGATTGGGGAAGATTACATTAAGAACATTCCCCGTTCCGTAATACGATATGCCAATGACAATGCCATTCCGTTATTTAAAATACCGTTTCTTATGAAATTAATTGACATCACACGGGAAATCTCCAAGTTTATCATGGAGGATCAGATAAAAAATAAGGAACACGGAAGATTTAAGGCGGAATCATTGTTGGAGCTGATTTTACAAAATGAATCAAAGGAAGAAGTTCTCTCCTATTGTTTTCAGAAAATCCAGCCGTTAGAAGAGGCGGACAGGGTTACGGGAAGTGAATACGTGAAAACACTAAAATGCTTTCTGGATTGCGGAAATGATTTGTTGCATGCGGCACAAAAAATGTATATTCACCGTAACACCATGATAAACCGGATGAAAAAAATTAATCTGTTATTGAATGAAAATGTAAATGAGGTGGAGGTTCGCAACGAGTATTGCAATGTTTTTAAAGTATTGGAATACTATGACACATTTGCCTGTGGGCAGAAGGGAGCAGTCTCATGAGAATTAAGAATTGCAGAATCAGAGGCCGGGAAGGCTTGTATGACGTGGCATGTGCTGACGGCAAATTTACAGAAATTGTACAGCACAAGGAAGACAGCAAAGTTGCAGATGACGAAGGGCTTAATGCTGAAGAATTTGATGCCAAAGGCAGGATGATGATGCCTCCTTTTGTGGAGCCGCATATTCACCTTGATTGTGTGCTTACGGCAGGAATTCCGCATTATAACATGTCAGGAACATTATTCGAAGGAATCAGTACATGGGATGAATATAAGACCACACAGCCGTTAGCAGTATCTGAAATAAAAGAACGTGCCAGGGCAGCTTTAAGACTGATGGCAGAACATGGAGTCCAGTTTGTGCGTACTCATGTGGATGTAACTGAAACATCCTTTAAGGGTGTCTGTGCGCTGGAAGAACTAAAAGAGGAAATGAAGGGAATCATCGAGATTCAGACCATTGCATTTCCTCAGAACGGAATCATTTCCTTAAAGAATGGCAGGGAATTAATGATTCGGGCAATGGACATGGGAATGGATTGTGTAGGTGGTATTCCTCATTATGAATATACAAGGGAATATGGTCTGGAATCCATAAAATTTATCTTTGACCTGGCAGAAAAATATGATGCCTGCGTGGATGTGCATTGTGATGAGATTGATGACGGACAGTCGAGATTTCTGGAAGTACTTGCAACAACTGCATGGGAGAGAGGATGGGGAGAAAGAACCGTTGCGGCACATACCTGTGCCATGGGTTCCTATAATGATGCATATTGCAGCAAGCTGTTCCGTCTCCTTAAGGATTCCGGCATCCGGTTTAATTCCTGTCCGCCGGCAAGTACGCATCTGCAGGGAAGAATTGATACTTTTCCAAAGCGCCGCGGACTGACAAGAATCAAGGAATTGACCCACGCGGGCATGAATGTGGCGCTGGGACAGGATTCCATATCGGATCCGTGGTATCCGCTGGGAGTCGGTAATCTCCTTCGGGTACTGGAAATGGGAGTTCATGTGGCGCAGATGACAGGATATGAGGATTTAAGCCACTGTCTGGATTTGATTTCCACAAACGGTGCAAGGAACTTGTGTCTTAAGGACAGCGAATACGGAATAGAAACAGGTAAAGATGCCAATTTCATTCTGCTTGACGGAAAAGATGACTTAGAGGTTTTAAGATTTCAGAGTCCGGTACTTCTTTCCGTTCACAACGGTAAGATTATCTCAAGGAAGGAACCGGTACGGGCAGAAGTAAGTTTTTAAAGATATTAAAAAAGTCATTGATTTTTCAATGCTTACATAAAACACATTACATCATAAGGAGGAAAAGTTTATGAAAAAGTTTATTAAAATGATTGCGTTACTCATGGTAATGACGATGACAGTATCCGTATTTGCCGGATGTGGTAAAAAGAGTGGTTCTTCGGATTCCATTAAAATCGGTCTTGTATTCTCACTGACCGGCGGTACAGCCATCACGGAAGAATGCATGTATAACTCCGCAGTTCTTGCAATCGAAGAGATTAATGCAGCAGGCGGCATTAACGGAAAGAAGATTGAATATGTGGTTAAGGATTATGCAACGGATCCGGATACAGCCGTTAAGGTTGTAAAGGAAATGATTCTTCAGGATGATGTGACAGCCATTGTGGGTCTTTATACTTCAGCATCCCGTGTTGCGGTAGAACCGATTCTTGAAGAGTATGAAATTCCATTGGTTTATCCTACATTCTATGAAGGAGAGGAACCAAATGACTATGTAATTTATACCGGATGTGTACCGAATCAGCAGGGTGACTATTTCGTACCATACCTTTTTGAAAATGTTTCCCATAACTTCTATCTGTTAGGAACAGATACTACATATGCACAGGGAATTAACGCACAGGCAGAAGCACTGATTAACAGTCTTGGCGGCAAGGTAGTAGGAAATGAACTGGTTTCTTCTGATGTTACAGAGTTTTCCGATATTATTGCAAAGATTAAGTCTACATGCGGTGATGAAGGATGTGTTATCTATGCGAACTTAAACGGTGACAGTGGTACAGCTTTCTATACACAGTTTGCGGCAGCAGGCCTTTCAGAGAAATATACCATTGCATCCTTCATCATGGATGAATCTTTCTCAACAGCACTGGGAAGTGCAGCGGCCAATACATATGCATCTGTAAACTACTTTAATTCCATTGAGTCCGATGCCAATAAGGCATTCCTTTCTGCTTACGGTGCAAAGTACGGTGAAGCAAAGTCGGCAGCAGTTACGGCAGTTGGTGAAGCAACTTATGATGCAGTATATTTACTTTCCAAGTCTCTGGAAAAATGCGGTGATGATATAACAACAAAAAATATCATGGGTAATTTTGCAGGAATCAGTTTTGATGCACCACAGGGTACCATTATGGTTGACGGTGATAACAACCACATCTACTGCAAGGCAAGAATCGGTCTTGTACAGGCTGACGGTACAATTAAGACAGTTTTTGAAAGTGATGATGTGATTAAGCCGGAACCAACCAAATAAGGTTTTGGATAATTATAAGAAATTATATTAAGAAAGGGTGGGAGATACAGTGTATTTCCCACCCGGTATTAAAAATGATAGGATTTGCGTTACCAGAAGAAAGGAGGAGTTCCCATGGATGGAGCTTTAATCGGACAGCTGCTGGTCTCAGGTGCATGTAGTGCATTTGTCCTGCTTCTTACCTCACTTGGTTTAGTTATTATCATGGGTTACATGAAGGTAGTAAACCTTGCACACACAGAAATGCTGATGGCAGGTGCATTCATGTGTTATTATCTGTATTCCGTATTACATATTCCGTTTGTTATTACTTTAATACTTGCCTATGTCATATCATTTTTATTTGGTATGGTGATTGAAAAAACCGTTATCTGTCATTTCTATGGAAAAATGGCAGAAACGCTTCTTGCCACATATGCTATTTCCATTATCATGAAACAGCTGGCACTTATTTTATTTGGAAAATCCTACAAGCAGGTTGCTTACCCGATTACGGCAGTTCTGCATATCGGACCGGTTTATATTGAATCCTACAAACTGGTGTTGTGCCTGATTTCCATTCTGGCACTGGCAGGCACACTTGTTTTCATAAATAAGACAACAATGGGACGTAAAATCCGTTCCACAACACAGAATCGTACCATGACAAATTGTCTTGGCATTGATACCAGAAAAGTTGATACCATTACCTTTTCCCACGGCATGGGTCTTGCAGGTCTTGCCGGTGCGGCAATCGCTCCGCTTTCAACGGTTACTTATTCGTTAGGTGAGAGCTGGCTGACTAATACATTCATGAATGTTGTACTGGGTGGTGTGTCATCGTTATTCGGTACGGTTGCATCTTCCTTTATCATACAGGAGTCCATTGCGGTAATCAGTGGTTTCTCCAACAGTATCATGGGACAGATTATTGTTCTTCTGGTTGTAATTGTCATTATCCGTATCAAACCAGAAGGTCTGTTTACACCTAAGGGAAGGAGATGATGAAAATGGAGCAGACGAAAAATACAAAAAATACACTTTTAAAAGCATTTAAAAATCTGCCGGTAAACCGTTACATTGACATGGCAATCCTGTTATTTCTTCTGATATTCCCATTTTGCAGCAGCACGTACTGGATTTATGTAATGTCCGGAATCATGGCGTATATTATTTTTGCATTGTCACTGGATCTCTTATGGGGCTATACGGGTCTCATGAGCATGGGACACAGTCTTCTTTTTGGTGCCGGAGGTTACATGATTGGTATTGCCTGTTCCTATATTAATCAGGCAGACTGGGTGGAATATGATAAGCTTCCATGGTTTCTTGCTCCGTTAAGCTCTGAGGTAGGTGCATTTATCATGGCATTACTGCTGCCGGCAATCATTTCCTTAATCATTGGATTTTTCATGTTTTCCGGAAAAATTCAGGGTGTATTCTTCTCACTGATTACACTGGCGCTTTCCGGTGTGGCAGAGTTATTTGTCATTAATCAGAGTAAATATACACATGGTAACAGCGGTATTACGGTAATCAGCCGTACTTTGATTTCGGATTCCAAGGCGGACAGAATGGATGATTTTGGATTTTATTTTGTAATTCTCTTGTTCCTTGTGCTGGCATATGCAGTCTGCATGCTGATTGTTCATTCCAGAATAGGAAAGGTATTGCAGGCAGTCAGGGAAAATGAATCAAGACTTACGTTTTTTGGTTACAAGCCATCCGCTTTTAAGATGTTGATTTATACGGTTTCCGGTGCAATGGCAGGACTTGCCGGCGTGTTATATGTAAGGACACAGGGTAGTGTAAATTCTACGGCAGTGGGAATTAATCTGGCGACACTGGTTCTCGTATGGGTTGCCGTGGGTGGACGTGGAAATCTTACGGGTGCAATGGTCGGAACACTGGTTTTACAGATTGCAGAGACGGTGCTTAATTCAGTATTCTCAGGAATTTCAGCAGATTTTGCACAATACTGGAAGTTAGTGCTTGGTATTATCATCCTTATTATTGTATTCCTGATTCCAAAGGGAATTGTTGGAACGATTATTGACATCCAGCAGAAAGCCAGGGACCAGAAGAGAAAAGAAGCAATTCTGTCAAAGGAGGAGTAAGCCATGAGTGATGAAAGAAAAGTATTACTGGAAGTTAAGAATCTGTCAGTAGAGTTCAATGGTTTTAAGGCATTCACGGAAGTAAACATGAAGATTTACGATGGTGAACTGCGTGTCATCATCGGCCCAAACGGTGCCGGCAAGACAACCTTCATGGATCTGGTTACAGGCAAGACAACTCCTACAAGCGGTAAGGTAATCTTTGATGGTGTGGACATTACGGGGAAATCCACTACGGAAATTACGAGGGATTATCATATCGGAAGAAAGTTCCAGGGACCGAATGTATTTGACAACATGACCGTTAAGGAAAACATAGAAATCGCAATGGAAGGCTATAACAGCATGCACCGGTGCGTGTTCTTCCGTAAGACAAAGGATTTTAAGGATAAGGTGGATGAAATCTTAAAACTCATTGATCTGTATGATTACCGTCACTTCATGGCAAGTGATTTATCCCACGGTCAGAGACAGTGGCTTGAAATCGGAATGGTTGTGGCACAGAATCCGAAGCTGATTATTCTGGATGAGCCGACTGCCGGAATGACGGCGGATGAAACTTATAAAACCGGCGAGATGATTAAGAAGCTGAAAGGTGATCACACGTTAATTGTTGTTGAACACGACATGGATTTTGTAAGGCAGGTCGCAGAGTATGTTACGGTGTTAAACTATGGAAAGCTTCTGGCAGAAGGTACCATGGAGGAAATACAGAACAACGAAGAAGTAATTGCTGTTTATCTGAAAGAGGATTGAGGTGACGGGTATGTTTAAAGCAACAGATGTTAATGTGAGTTATGGAAAGAGCAAGGTAATAAATAACCTTTCCATGCATATAAAGGAAGGAAGCCGTACAGCCATTCTGGGAAGAAACGGTGTGGGCAAGACAACATTCTTAAAGAGTGCCATGGGAATTCTCCCAATGAGTACCGGTACATTAATCTTTGACGGACAGGACATTACGAAAATGAAAACCTATAAGAGAGCATTAAGCGGTCTTGGTTATGTACCTCAGGGACGTGAAATTATTCCGCTGATGACGGTAAATGAGAATCTGGAGCTGGGGGCCATGGGACATACGGGAATTGACATTCCGAAAAAGAAGGAATGGGTGCTTTCTTATTTCCCGGCACTGAAGATTCACATGGACCGTAACGGCGGTGTGTTATCCGGCGGACTTCAGCAGCAGCTTGCCATTGCGAGATGCTTAATGGGCGAGCCGAAGATGATTCTTCTGGATGAGCCGACCGAAGGAATCCAGCCGAATGTTGTCATGGAGATTGCGGATACCTTAAAGAAGATTGCAGAGGAAACCGGTATCACCATTGCAGTTGTAGAGCAGAACCTGAAATTTGCAAGAAGACTGGCAGAAGACTATGTAATCATCCAGAAAGGTGCTGTCGTGGCAGAAGGGAAGATGGCGGAGCTTTCGGAGGATATTGTGAAGAAGTATT
Organism: Thermoflexaceae bacterium; assembly: GCA_029226085.1. Taxonomy (GTDB): domain Bacteria; phylum Bacillota; class Clostridia; order Lachnospirales; family Lachnospiraceae; genus MGBC120314. The sequence continues at coordinate 6,475 of JAQXXN010000094.1, read as the reverse complement.
TGTCGGTTTAGTTTGTTAACGAATATACTTTATGACTTTCTTCCAAATGGCTATCTTGTGTGAGGTGCCTCCGTCAACGAGATAGCCATTTCTGATAGATGCCTAACTGAATAAAAGTTTATTTGAGTTACTCCTGCAACATTTTCAAGTATGAATCCAACCTTGAATTGATATATCCTGCAAAGAGATTTTCCATAGCAGAAAGATTGTGCTTTACATGATATTCATCAAATGCATTGTAATATGCAATTCTATCCGTAAACTTGATGTCAATTGGAGGATATCCGGCTTTCATCAGTTCCAGATTGACTAAAAGTCTTCCGGTTCTTCCGTTACCATCAATGAACGGGTGGATTCCTTCAAACTCAATATGGAAACGGGCCAATTTTGTTACAATATGCTCATTACTTTCTGCAAAATCATGCAACAGCTGCTCCATTTTAGGTTTAATGAGGTATGGCTGCACCGGTTCATGCTGTGCACCCATAATACGCACCGGTATTCTGCGGTATATGCCACGGTCTTCCTTCTTATCAGCAAGAACAAGATAATGAATCTGCTTGATAATACTCTCACTGATTGGTACATTCTTTTTTACCAGTTCACTCACAAACTCAAAAGCCTATTTGTGACCAACTGCCTCCATGTGGTCTTTTAATGGTTTCTGGTCAATCGTAAGACCTCTTAGCACCAAGTCTGTTTCTCGTAAAGTAAGTGTATTACCTTCGATTGCATTTGAGTTGTAAGTGTATTCCACAATAAATTCTTCATTAAGTCTTGCGACTTCTCCTTCGGTTAAAGGCCTTCGACTATCCAGTTCCTTTTTCTTACGGTCAATTTGTGAAAGAATGCTTTCTTTTGATTTATACCGTCCATCCGCAGGTTTATCTGCATCGATAGGAATTTTCCAACCGCGTCCTTCCTGATATGCTCCGGGAATTTTGCCCTCGGAACAGAGAACTCGGATTCTTTATCGGAATAATACCAATGATATCGGAATAATATTTAATGTATTAACGGAATAATACAAAAAATATAGAAACAAAATTGCAGCAATGATTTTGCTAAATCATTACTGCAAAAGAGAAGAACTGCCCCCAGCAGGAATCGAACCTGCAATTGACCCTTAGGAGCACGAATCTGTAGTGTCAATTCCAGTAAAGGAACGTTCCTATAAGTCAAGGAAAGTCTTGATTTTTCTAACTTTCCTGTCATTTACTGTCAAAATAAGAAAACTTAAATTCATCTGTGTAAAACGCCTTTCGGTGTCAAAATGGTGGCATTGCCACCCTGAGGGTTCAACCATTGCGTTCCATGGAGTTCAGAGATATGGCTACCATTCCCGCGAAGCTTGCAGTAATGATAACATTATTTTCTTATTAGATTACCTATATTATAACGTGTTAGGAGCCGGATGTCGATGATTTTTTGACCCTCATTGACTTATTTTTACCAATAATTACTTACAACATATAAGCCAACACAGATTCTCTCTCTTCCACATCACTCCTGTTACTTATTTGAGAGCTGGCACATTTTTTCTGATCAATTGTGCATATTCATTCTCACTATTAGGGTTTCTTGTTTCCTCAGTCAAATCTACTAAATATCCGAATGATAAATCACGTTTCCCGCCTTCAATAAGGCATTTATCTGTGCAAGACAAATCTATAATAATATCCTCAATTGGCATTCCTAATATTAATGGATATATTTTTCTAATATCGTAAGAATACTTTACGTTATCACACGGAACCTCTATCATCATTGCCATTTTCGCATACACATATAGGAAAATCATATAAGGTCCATCCTTACTATTGGACTTTCTTTTAAATAGAAACCCCATTGGACACTTAACATATGGCATATTCTTAAACTCAATATATCTGCACATATGTTTTTTCTGCATAATTGGTTTATGCTTTTTTTCTCTTATCCAAGATAATGTGTTTTGAAAATTGGATAGTTCTTCCTCTGGCATAATTGCCAATGCCATTTTGGTCAAACACTTATAAATTGCAATAGGAATAATTGTAATATCGGGATATGATAATGTTACTGTATTTTCTTTTATATCAACGTGCTCTTTTCCGGTAATATCACTTATCAAATGAACCTTTTCATTGTTATTCTTATCTATCACCGTAATTCTATTGCAATTATCGTTTGATTGTACAAGCGGAATTTTCCCTTTTCTACCACCAACCATATACAAGTTATGCACAAATGAAAAGAGATTCTGATATTCTCCCTCCAGATATCGTCCGAAAAATTTATTGCATGCATCACATTCATAGTAAGATAATAAATTCTTATTTCCTGTTTCTATGGGAAATACATGTGGTTTATCTCTAAATGTGGCTTTTGGTTCAGTTTCCTTACAAAATCTACACCTTTTATCCTTACAATTTCCTAAATAAGTTTCCTCAGAAAAATTAGTATTCTGCCCTACTAATATGTCATAATTTTTTTCATAATATTCCATTGCCTTTTCCTGATTATATCTCTTTACTGCGTATGTCCATATTTTTTTTGGCTTTTTCACGCTTTTATCCTCCTTATCTTCTTGGTAGTGGAATAATGATTAAAATTATCTCTAACTCGCTTACATCCTAACTTTGCGTAACTTATTATTCTGTTATTTACAAACACTTACGATATACTAATTTTTTCAAGATAGGCTAAAACTTCCTCGTTGTTAACAACTCCCCTATACAAACTGCATTCCCAGTAACTTGGTCCATATATTTTTTCCAACGAAGCAATGTCATTCATAATAACTTCCATAATATCATCTCTACTTTGTTTTGTCCCCTCAATCCTTGCTACCAGTAGAGATAGCTTATTAGACATAGGATTCTTATATCTTTCAAACAACTCTAATTCATCAAAATGAGTTTCAATGATTTCATCAATACTGTTACCCATATTTGACCTTGTGTACATATTTTTAATATAAGGTACATCACCATCTACACCTAATTCAACTACAAGAAATGAACTTTTGGGAAGTTTATCAAAATAGAACGATATAAAAATTCTATTTCCATTTGCAGATAAAAACTTTTCGCCTTTCTTGCTATTGCATTTAGAGCAACATGGAACAAGATTCTTAGATAGTACTGAATACTCCGGAAATTGCCCCTTTCCTAGATAATGATCGAAGGTTCCGGGTTCTGATAACATACAATATGGACATTTTTCTTTTATGGCAGGAGGCATTAGTTCTGTTATCTTCGCTTTTACAGAATCTATTACTTTACCTGATTTATAAGCATCATTTAAACATTTTGAAGTTGCTTCATCAATATCTGCATCAGCAGTTATCCTTTCAAGACTATGTCTGCTTTTATAATATTCCAGATAATCGCCTAAAATATTTTGATACTTATTTGATAAATTTGTCTTTGCTGGTTCATGTTTGTTTTTTATAATGTCTTTCAATATTTCACGGTCATTCTGTCGCAATATAGGTAGATTAATCATTATGAGATCCTCGATATAATGTTTTCAAATATATTTTAGCATCCATACTTAAGTGTTCATTGAATATTTTATAAACATCCTCTTCTGAAATTTCTTCTGACAATCTTTTTAAGACTTGTTTATGATAGCTCTCTATTTCTGTCACATCAAAAATATCAGATATTATATGTGAAATATTATCACCGAAACACTCAACCAAAGGATTTCGGACCGAAATCGTATTATCTATTTTTTCAAATATTTGAATATTCGTTGAAGGTAATTCTTGTAGTATAATTGGTGAATGAGTCGCAAAAATAGCATATGAATCATATTTTTCCAGTAATTTACTAAACATTCTCATCACATTTGCAATTGCATTTGGATGTAAATGAATTTCTGGCTCATCAAACAGTATTAAAGATTCTCTTTCGATATTACATACCAATTCTGTCATTGTAGAGATCAATATATGTTGTCCCGAACTCCAATTGATATTACTAAAATCATCGGCTTCTATTTGCTTTAGTATATCTTGATGCTCTAATTCTAGAACTTCACTTATTATATTCTCCCAGTCATCAAATCTGTCCCTATTTATTATCTCTGAATAAGCTACTTTAAAATTATGTTGAATCTGATCCTGTGTCAAAATACCATTCTCAGTTTGAAGTCCACAATATACATAGCTATATATTGATTGATTGCCTCTTACTTTATTAAATCCATCGAAGACACTATATGATATTGACATTACCCGATCGATAGGAGGTCTTTTACCTTCAAATACTATTTCATTATCTGAACCATCTAGTCCACTTAATGAACTTGCTAATTGTGATAAGAAATGAGTTTTTCCCGTTCCATTCTTTCCTACAACTGCACAAATTCTATATGGAATGTAATCATGCTTCTTAAAATTAAAGCTCAATTTTATTGAATTAACACTATATGGTGCTTTGTATTGACATCGAAATGAAATATCTTTTTCTTCTAATTTGTCATTTTGTAATACATACTTTGCTTCATATAAAGCTTTTTCAGCACTACTTTCTCTTAGTAACGACTTTTGAACGCCTATAGCATCTTTAAATGCATTGTATATGTTTTTATCAGTTGCAATATCCCTCAACCGACTTAAAATCTCCATATATTCATTTGGAAATCTTTTCTTCAGATTCTTATAATAATTCAGATCACACCCTAGTGAACAAAATTCACTCTTTAAAAATTGTATTGTATCTGGAAGAAATATTGCTACAGAAGACAAATTACTATCAGAATTGTCTAATTTTCTGGAATAAATTTTTAATGAGCCTATTTCATGTGCTACACTTTTTTCATCAAAAAAAAGTACATGAAATAATGTATGATACCCATAATCATTCCAATTATCTCTATATAATATAATCTTGTTCTTGTATTCTCCTTAACTAGGAGGCCATGTTGAACTGATTACCGTAATATCTACCATACTCGTCCTACTTTCTTACTCCATATGTATAATTTATATTTTCAAAATTCATTGTCTTATTTTTATTTATTTTAACACAAAAAGCGATATCATACAGATTTTTTTATCTGTACAATATCGCCATTTCTTCTATTGTATTATACTTTCATCGTCTTCGCCAATGATGTAAGCAATGCTTCCATCTCAGGATTTCCCAAAACCTTCATCAACAGATCAGCATCCACTCCTTCCGGAACTGTTAATGTATTACTGCTTACTGCGTTGCCTCTCATTTCCGGATTCAGGTTTTCCTTATTATAAAATGCATTCTCCATTAACTTAGCATTTTTCCTGCGGTCCTCATCAATGATATGTCCATATACTTCTGTTACCATATCTGCCTGTGCATGACCGGAATCTCCCTGGACTGATTTGATATCTCCACTACTCAGTTTCAGTTTATAAGTAATACTGGTGTGCCTGATACTATGAAATACAACATCCGGCAGTCCAAGCTCGTCAATAATCTTCTGCATTTTATCTCTCAGATAGCTGTCACCAATTGGAAGTCCAAATGTCGTTGCCATTACCAGATTATAATTCTGGTACTCACTTCCAAGTGCCTCGATAATCTCATCCTGTTCTTTCTTCAAATCAACCAGACACAAGGCAACGGATTTTGGAATAAACACTTTACGTATACTACTTTCCGTTTTAGGTGTTTTCAGTACCCGAACTGTTTTATTATTATTTCTCATAGACGGAAAGGTTAAAATGATGTCCTTTGAATGTAAATCATCCACAGCCTTTTTTGATACACGTTCCACTTCTTTATTTATAATAATGTAAGCACGGTTCTCAGCAATCGCTTCTTCGGATATGTCCATACAGTCCCAGGTCAATCCAAGTAATTCCCCTAGACGGATTGTAGCAGTAAAGCTCAGATGAAAAGCTACCTTTAGCCATTTATTTTCGCAAGCATCCAATGCCTGCATCAGCATCTCTGCCGTCCAGATCTCTCTCTCCTGCTTTTTATGTTTCGGTACCGTTGCATCCGTTGCCGGATTCTTCTCCATCAACCCCCATTTTACTGCCTGCCGGAAACAACTCCTGAGAATTTTATGAATTTCATTAACCGTTGCTGCGGATATTTTCTCTTCTCCATCTTTATTATGAGAACTCTTTACCGCCGGCATTTCTAAAAGTTCCTTATAATATTTCTCCAGAAAATGATTGTTGATACTGGTCAGCTTGGTTTCTCCGATTATAGGAATAATATAATTATTAATCACTCCTATATTTCCATCATAAGTCGATACGCTCCACTTATCATGGCCGTAGATTTTTATATATTCTTCAAGAAGTTCATTCAATCTGACACATTTCGGAGCCTCAAATTTGCCAACAGCCATCTTGTACTCGATTTCTTTCTTTCGCCTATCTGCTTCTTTCTGTGTACTGTATGTCTCAGACTTCTGATGATCTGTCCCGTTTTCATCCTTCACTTTATATACTGCTACCGATGTGTGGGATTGCTCCCAGTGGAGTACAAGG
>JAQXXN010000093.1 GCA_029226085.1 Thermoflexaceae bacterium | reverse complement strand
TTTTGAACCGGGCAAGGATATTGTTATTTATGAGGATGTGAAAGATTTAGTAGCCAAGGTTGAGTATTATCTGTGCCATGAGGATCTGCGTAAGATGATTGCGGAAAATGGACGCAGAAAAGTGGCAGAGCATTTTAGTTTTGAAGAACGCATAAAAACATTACTTGGTTTTTAAAGTTAGAAAAGGAGCTGGTTAAGAATTAACCAGCTCAAATATTTCTTCTAGCCTCTTTTCATAACAGTGAAATTGCTTTACTTTCTCATATCCATTTCGTGCAATCCGTTTCCGTTCTTCTTCATGCTCCAGATAATAAGCACACTTATTTAGAAGGTCTTCCTTTGATTCAAAATAAACAAAATCCTCATCCGGAATAAAGTACTGCAGGAAATCTGCCTGAAAGTTGGAAAGCAGAAATCCGCCGGCACCCATGATATCCATGCATCTTAACGGAATGCCGTTTTTTATGCTGCGAAGACTTATATTCAGGTTGATTTTGCTGCATTTAAAAACGTAAGGCATATTGTCATAAAAATCAATGGCTCCCATGTTCTGGATGTCTGGAAGCTCCGGCGTAGGGTTTGGGGTATAAAGCTTGGTCTGATAATGCCTGGAAACTTCTGATAAAAGCTCATGCCGTTCCATCTGAGCCATTTTCCGTGCGATAAAATAATCTGCATAAATATAAGCAGCAGTTTCAATCCCGTCTTTGTTTTTATGGTACGGGACGGCCTTTTGCAGGTCGTCAAGAATGTTCGGAGTTAAAAGTGATTCAATAAAATTGACCCCATAAACTTTAAGCTGTGCCTGCATAATGGCATCCAGATATCCTCTTGTGTAAGGAGAAATATCCTTCAGACGTTCAAAGAGATTATGCTTTTCGTTATACATGGAACCCACAAAAGATACATCACTGTCAAAAACGGAATGAACCTTTTCATCACATTTCATGCCATCCAGCCGGGTTGTATTAACGGCAAGGGGCATATAGTAGACTGTGTTAATACCGCCGTTCTTAAACTCCAGATACTGTGCACTGTCAAACAGGAAAATGTAATTGCATGGATTGGTAATAGTGTAGGAATACAGGCTTACAAGCGGACTGTCATATACCCATGCCACATATTTTATGTGATGCCGGTTACAGTTCTGGGATACCACAACACTGTAATTGAAGGTAAATACAATATCATAATGCTCTTTGCTGATTTCATCTTCAAAAAGTGTATCAAAAGCAGAACTGTTTCGTTCCAGAATCAGTTCTGTTGAAATAACCTTTAATGTATGCCCCATTCTTGGAAGGACGTCTTTTAGGTCCTCCACGCCAAAATGCTTGTATTCAAATTCAAGAATTTTCATCTGGTTTGCGCTCCTCTTTTACAGGTTCTTGTGAAGAAGGTTCAAAATGGTGTCAAGCTCTGAAGCATTTATCTGACCAGGGGCGGAAGGAGTTCCGACACAGCCAAATGTGAGCGCACTTCCGAAAGTTTCACCACTGATTCTGCTGATTAAACCCATTTTTCCCATGGACATGGTTATTACCGGACAGTTAAGACGTTTTGTGGCTTCATTTGTTGCAGAAAGAAGAGTCAGTACGTCTGTGGTATTCTTTGGCATGACAGCCATTTTACAGATGTCAGCACCACATTGATACATATAGGAAAGACGGCCTGTAATAACACCTGAATCGGGAGTACGGTTAAAATCATGGCTGGAAGCAATGACCACTACATTTTTCTTCAGAGCGCATATCAGGGCTTTAATTTCTTTTTCTGTGCTGATGAGTATCTCTGTGTCAATGGCATCAATACAGGAATTCTTGCTGATTTCCAGTAAAATTCTGCGGTAAGCATCAAAGGACAGGTCACACTTTCCACCTTCGTTTATGGTACGGATGGTAAATAATAACGGAATATCACCGATAATTTCACGCAGAAGCTCTGCTGTTTTGTTAAGCTGGGTGATGTTTTGCAATTCATCATACCAGTCGGCACGCCATTCAATGATATCAGCCGGATGTTTCATGATTACCTCAGCCTGCCGGCAGATGTCATCCTGAGTCTGCCCGACAATGGGAAGACAGAGGGCAGGCTTACCGGTTCCAAGTGTTAAATTTCTAATCTGTACCGTTTTCATATGTTAATCTCCGTTCATTTTGTTTGATTTGATTATAACCTTATCAGGGGATGGAAACAAGCAATAAATATTTTCACAGATATTTCATAATTTTTTTCTCTGCCTAGTGACTTTTGGCAAAAAAAGTAGTAAAATAAAAGAAAAAGTGGGGTATTATCCCCTTTTTGTATACATCAAATAACGGCATAGGAAACGGATTTCCAAGCTATCAGGATTATCAGGACAGACAAGGAGGTGAACTGTTAATGATAAGTAATGTATATACATATTATTTGAGCCAGTATGCAGCAAAACCAGGCTCTCGCCATGATTCCCATAAGAAAAGTGAATTAAGAAATGTCTATAACAGGATGGTCAGCATTAACAGGACATCACCGCTTTACAAGCTGAATCTGTCGGAGGATATGCAGAAGCTTGCGATTGACATTAAAGAAAGCGCCATTGAACTTAAGGATATTTCTTCTGAATTGAATGAGATTGAAACAGGAGACATAGAGTTAAAGCAGAAGGCTGTATCATCGGATGAGGATACGGTTGAGGTAAAATATGTCGGAAAGGGTAAATCTCCTGTCGATGAGTTCCAGATTGATGTAGAGCAGCTTGCATCGAATCAGATAAATACGGGGCATTTCCTACAGCCAAGGTCAAAGGAACTGGAGGAGGGAACCTATTCCTTTGATATCGGTATATCCGGTGTGACATATGAATTACAGTTTAATGTGGAGAAACAGGATACAACGGGGGATATCCAGAAAAAAATCAGCCAGCTGATTAATAAATCAGATATGGGTGTAACGGCAAGTGTGCTTACGGATTCACTGGGAAACACGGCTCTTTCCATACAGTCGGATTCCACGGGAGTACGAAATATGAAACCATTGATTTTCACGGTTTCTGATGAACAGTCTTCTTTTAAGAAGGGCGCAGTGGATTATCTGGGACTGGACAGAACGGTGCAACATCCTTCCAATGCGATTTTTGCAGTTGACGGAGATGTAAGGTATTCTGCCAATAACAGTTTTACGATTAACAAGGCGTTTGAACTGACATTGAAAAAGCCCAGTGAAGAACCGGTTACAATAAAGGTTGAAGAGGATGCCCAGGCGATAGCGGATGATATTGGCAATTTCATGGAAAGCTATAACCGGGTAATTGATTTCGCTAAGAACTCTGCTGAGAAGTTTGAGGGTGGCGGAAGACTTCTGAATGAGTTTGAAAGGATTACACGTTCTTATCATTCCATGCTTGAGGAAAATGGATTTCAGGTGAATTCTGATGGGAAGATTGATTTGAATGAAGCCGGACGTGAAAAATTGATGGATAAAGAGGAAGCCGCAAGGATTCTTTCCGGACTGGATGGATTCCGGAGTTCTGTCATGCGTAAGGCAGACAGCATGATGAGCAATCCGATGGAGTATCTTGACAAAAAGGTTGTGGCATATAAGAACCCGGCAAGAAGCTTTACAAGCCCGTATAGTTCCAGCACATATGCGGGAATCATGTTTGACGGATATTATTAATGATGGCAGAAGAATTATAGTTCTCCTGCCATCATTTTTTCTATGGCAATGCCACAGCCGTCTTCATCATTGCTTAAAGTAATGTAGTCTGCTGCATCAAGACATTCTTTGCCGGCATTTGCCATGGCAACGCCGAGAGCGGCACGTTTTAGCATGCTGACATCATTGCCGCCATCACCGAATGCGGCGAGTGAAGAAATATCCAACCCCAGCTTTTTTAAGAGGACTAAAAGGGAATCGGCTTTGTCAATGTCCGGAGGCACGATTTCCATAAAGAACGGAGCTGAAGTGAATACGTTAAGCTCAGGAAAGGCTGCTTTTACAAAAGGAATTTCTTTTTCGACTATTTCAGGGTCTTCTGTAATCAGAAATTTATTGACCGGAAATGTAATATGGGTATCCAGACAATCGATTTGCTTGACCGGAAGGTGGTTAATTTCAGCTTCAATCTGGACATATGGATTATTCTCCTGATTTGTAATGACACAGTCTCCCTCGTAGGTCAGAATTCCGTATTCCCGGTCCATTGCAAAGCGGCATATGTCTTTTACATATTTTTCCGGTATTTTTTTATCGTAGATTGTCTGACCGGTTTTACAGTCTACTATACAGCCGCCGTTGCAGGCGAGAATATATCCGCCATATTCTGTAAGTTCCAGTTCTTTGGCTACGGGCATGATGCCGTAGACCGGACGGCCGGATGCCAGTGCGATGATACAGCCTTCCTTGCGTGCTTTATAAATGGCTTCTTTGGTGCGGGGTGAGATTTTTTTCTCGGATGTGGTAAGGGTTCCGTCTAAGTCGAATGCCAGTAATTTGTATTTCATGGAGTGATTTCCTTTCTATATTATTTATATTGCATTAATTTTAGTGTTTACATTTTATTAATTCATGATACAATTAACACAGTATGGTAACAGCATATATATGATAGCATAGAAGAAAAATATTTACAAAATAAAAAAATGTGTTGACTACACATTTTCGGTATGATATATTAGACTAGCTATGGAAGAGGTCTTTTTTTTATGCCTAAAAATAAGAAGGCCGTTAATTAAGAATTTAAGTGGAGGTGGAAGTTGTGCGCGTTAAAATCACATTGGCATGTACAGAATGTAAGCAGCGTAATTACAACATGACTAAGGATAAGAAAACTCATCCGGACAGAATGGAAACAAAAAAGTACTGTAAGTTCTGTAAATCACACACATTGCACAAGGAAACAAAGTAATCAGTTTATTGTTACGAGGTGAAAGCATGAGCGAAGAAGCTAAGAAAACCAGCTGGTTTAAAGGCGTGAAGGCAGAGTTTAAGAAAATCTCATGGCCTACGAAGGATACTCTTACTAAGGAAACAATTGCCGTATTATTTATTTCTGTTTTACTTGGTGTAATTATTACCGTTATCGATCTAATTATTAGAACCGGTATCGAGTTCATAGTTCGATAGGGAAGGTGAGTGTATGTCAGAAGCAGCAGAAGCAAAATGGTATGTTGTTCATACTTATTCAGGCTATGAGAATAAGGTAAAGGCGAATATTGAAATGACAGTACAGAACAGAAACCTTGGCGATCAGATTCTGGAAGTCATGGTTCCGATGGAAAGCGTCGTTGAAATTAAGAACGGTACGTCCAAGGCAGCAGAGAAGAAGATGTTCCCGGGATATGTTCTTATCCACATGATTATGAATGATGATTCATGGTATGTGGTAAGAAATACCAGAGGTGTTACCGGATTTGTTGGGCCTGGATCCAAGCCTGTACCTTTAACCGAGCGGGAAATGAACGCATTGGGCATTAAGTCCAGTGGCTCGGCAGCAGCAGTAGTAGTTGATTATGCAGTGGGTGATACGGTCACGGTTATATCCGGCGCATGGGAAAACACTGTCGGAGTTATTAAGGCAGTTAATCCTGCAAAACAGTCAGTTACTATCACAGTTGACATGTTCGGCCGTGAAACACCGGTTGAATTAGGATTCACAGAAATCAGACATTTGAATTAAAATGTCAGGGATAAGCTCATTTGATTGGGCGTGGGAGACTTGACAATCATGGATTCAAGTCGCCAAATACCACATTATATTTAGGAGGTGCCATTATGGCAAAGAAAGTTACAGGATATATTAAGTTACAGATTCCTGGTGGCAAAGCTACACCGGCTCCACCAGTTGGTCCAGCTCTTGGACAGCATGGTGTAAACATCGTAGAATTTACAAAGCAGTTCAACGCAAAGACAGCAGATCAGGATGGCATGATCATCCCTGTAGTCATTACAGTTTATGCTGACAGAAGCTTCAGCTTCGTTACAAAGACTCCACCTGCTGCAGTACTTCTTAAGAAGGCTTGTAACATTAAGTCAGGTTCAGCAGTACCTAACAAGACAAAGGTAGCTACAATTACCAAGGCAGAACTTCAGAAGATTGCTGAACTTAAGATGCCGGATTTAAATGCAGCTTCTCTTGAAGCAGCAATGAGCATGATTGCCGGTACAGCAAGAAGTATGGGTATTACAGTAGTTGATTAATTAATTAAATGTGGGAGGCAAAAGCGATACGCTTTATACCCGCTATTACCACTAGGAGGTTTATTAGAATGAAAAGAGGCAAGAAATACGTTGAAGCAGCTAAGGCTGTAGATCGTGCAACTTTATATGAAACAAATGAAGCAATTGCTTTAGTTAAGAAGACAGCAGTTGCAAAGTTCGATGAGACTATTGAAGCTCACATCAGAACAGGCGTTGACGGACGTCACGCTGACCAGCAGATTCGTGGTGCAGTAGTACTTCCACACGGAACAGGTAAGACAGTCAGAGTTTTGGTTTTCGCAAAGGGCGATAAGGTAGAGGAAGCTTTAAAGGCTGGTGCTGATTACGCAGGCGGCGAAGAATTAATTCCGAAGATTCAGAATGAAAACTGGTTCGAATTTGATGTTGTAGTTGCAACTCCAGACATGATGGGTGTTGTTGGTCGTCTTGGCCGTGTACTCGGACCAAAGGGATTAATGCCAAACCCAAAGGCTGGTACAGTTACAATGGATGTTACCAAGGCAGTTAACGATATCAAGGCTGGTAAGATTGAGTACAGACTTGACAAGACAAACATTATCCATGTGCCAATTGGAAAAGCTTCATTTACTGAAGAACAATTAGCGGACAACTTCCAAGCAATTATGAGTGCAATCGTAAAGGCAAGACCATCATCTGTTAAGGGTGTTTACTTAAAGAGTATTACATTAACATCTACAATGGGTCCTGGTATCAGAGTAAATAATGTTAAGTATAACAGCATTTAATATCTGATTTACCTGATTTTTTAATCAGGGGGTTGACACCCGATATAAATTAGTGCTATTATTAGCGAGCTGGGTTTTCGAATCCGGTAAAATTTAATAAAACATTTCTAAAATCAGGAATGCTTTTATAACTGCCCGAAGACAGTAGGTATCCGTCAGGATGTAAGCAAGTTAGCACCTACCGAGGAATGAACATACGTTGTATGATTTTTTTCAGCCCTCTGCTTTGGCAGGGGGCTTTTTGTAGAGGCAGATAATCTAAACAGGAGGTAAGTACAGTCATGGCTAAAATTGAGATTAAGAAGCCTATCGTTGAAGAGATTTCTGAAGCTCTTAAGGATGCTAAGTCAGCAGTTATCGTTGACTACCGTGGACTTACGGTTGAACAGGATACAGTTCTTCGTAAGAAGTTAAGAGAAGCAGGCGTTGTATACAAGGTATACAAGAACACAATGATTAACTTCGCAATTAAGGGTACAGAGTTTGAATCTCTTGCACCTTATCTGGAAGGACCAACAGCCATAGCAATTTCTAAGGAAGATGCTACGGCACCTGCAAGAGTTCTCTTTGATTTCGCAAAGGATGCAGATGCTCTTGAATTAAAGGCTGGTGTTGTTGAAGGAACATTCTATGATGCAGATGGCATCAAGGTTATCGCTACAATTCCTTCAAGAGAAGCTTTACTTTCCAAGTTCCTTGGAAGTATCCAGTCACCTGTTACCAATTTTGCTCGTGTTATCAAGCAGATTGCAGAAAAGCAGGCTGAAGCTTAAAGCATAACCACAAAAAGTATTGAAAAATTGAAAAGGAGATAAAACAATGACAACTCAGGAAATTATTGAAGTAATCAAAGGTTTAACAGTTTTAGAATTAAATGACTTAGTAAAGGCATGTGAAGAAGAATTCGGCGTATCTGCAGCAGCAGGCGTTGTAGTAGCAGCAGCAGGTGCAGCAGCAGGTGCTCCAGCTGAAGAAAAGACAGAGTTTGACGTAGAACTTACAGAAGGTTCAGGCGTTCCTGTAATCAAGGTTGTTCGTGAAATCACAGGCTTAGGCTTAAAGGAAGCTAAGGATCTTGTAACAGCAGCTCCAAAGGTAATCAAGGAAGGTATCAGCAAGGAAGAAGCTGAAGATATCAAGAAGAAGCTTGAAGAAGCTGGCGCTAAGGCTACAATTAAGTAATTAAAGCATTTTATGAGTGAATACCCCCAAAGATGGTCAAACATCTTATGGGGGTTTTCTTTCTGTGTGGAAATAGTACCGGAAACATATTTGAATAATTATACTAAAATTTTCTATAAAAAATTAGAAATATATGGTTGACAAGCTACGGGGGTTTGTGATATGATGTACAGTACCTTATTGTGGTTGCCTAGGCCTTATTATGCTTATTTTTACAATCACATGTACGGATATGTAAATTCATAGAATTTAAAATAAACACAAGGGGTGAATCGACGATGGAGAAAAACAGGATACGTCCACAGAAATTTGGTAAGAATGTCAGAATGAGCTATTCAAAACAAAAAGAAGTTCTGGAAATGCCTAATCTGATAGAGGTTCAGAAGAACTCATACCAGTGGTTCTTGGACGAAGGACTTAAGGAAGTCTTTGATGATATCTCTCCAATTACGGATTACAGTGGCCATTTAAGCCTTGAATTCGTGGATTTTGTGTTATGCGAAGATGATGTCAAGTACTCTATTGAGGAGTGTAAGGAAAGAGATGCTACTTATGCGGCTCCTCTGAAAGTAAAGGTAAGACTTTACAATAAAGAGAAGGATGAAATCAGTGAACACGAAATTTTTATGGGTGATCTTCCACTCATGACAGAAACCGGTACATTTGTTATCAATGGTGGCGAAAGAGTTATCGTTAGCCAGTTAGTTCGTTCTCCTGGCATATATTACGATATCCAGCACGACAAGATTGGTAAGGAATTGTATTCCTGTACTGTAATACCAAACCGTGGTGCTTGGTTAGAGTATGAAACAGATTCCAATGATGTATTCTTTGTCCGTGTGGACAGAACAAGAAAGGTTCCGGTCACGGTTCTTGTCAGAGCACTTGGATATGGCACGAATCAGGAAATTATTGACCTGTTCGGTGAGGAACCAAAGATTGTTGCGACTCTTGCAAAGGACGTTGCAACGGATTATCAGGAAGGTCTTCTTGAATTATATAAGAAAATCAGACCGGGCGAGCCATTATCCGTGGATAATGCAGAGAGCCTTATTAATGCAATGTTCTTTGACCCTAGAAGATATGATCTTGCTAAGGTTGGACGTTATAAATTTAATAAGAAGCTTGCATTCAGAAACAGAATTGCAGGACATAATCTTGCAGAGGATGTTGTTAATCCGACTACGGGTGAAGTAATTGCCGAAGCGGGAACAACCGTTTCAAGAGAACTTGCCGATACAATTCAGAATGCAGCGGTTCCATTTGTATTCCTTCAGGTGGAAGACCGTAAGGTTAAGATTCTTTCCAATATGATGGTTGATCTGGCAGAGTGGGTTGACATCAGCAAGGAAGAAGCTAAGAAACTTGGTGTTTCTGAGAAAGTGTACTATCCGGTATTAAAGCATATCCTGGAGGAGAATGCAGACGATATTAAGGCGGCAATTAAGAAGAATTCATCGGACCTTGTTCCAAAGCATATTACTGTGGAAGATATTTTAGCTTCCATTAACTATAATTTACATCTTGAGTACGGAATCGGTAATAAGGATGATATCGATCATCTGGGCAACAGACGTATCAGGGCTGTAGGTGAATTATTACAGAATCAGTACAGAATCGGTCTGTCAAGACTGGAGCGTGTTGTACGTGAAAAGATGACTACCCAGGCATTGTCCGAGGTGTCACCTCAGTCATTAATTAACATTAAGCCTGTAACAGCTGCCGTAAGAGAATTCTTTGGAAGTTCACAGCTGTCACAGTTCATGGATCAGAATAATCCACTGGGTGAACTGACCCACAAGAGACGTCTGTCAGCTCTTGGCCCTGGTGGTCTTTCAAGAGACCGTGCCGGATTTGAAGTTCGAGACGTTCACTATACTCATTATGGCAGAATGTGTCCTATTGAGACACCAGAAGGTCCGAATATCGGTCTTATTAACTCTCTTGCAACATATGCAAGAATTAATGAGTATGGATTTGTTGAGGCACCTTACCGTCTGGTTGATAAGTCTGACCCTAAGAATCCGAGAGTAACGGATGAGGTAAGATATCTTACAGCGGATGAAGAAGATAATTATTATGTGGCACAGGCCAATGCGGAACTTGATGCAGACGGACATTTTGTAAAGAATACAGTATCCGGCCGTTACAGAGAAGAAACCTCTGAATTTGACCGTTCCAAGATTGACCTTATGGATGTATCACCTAAGATGGTATTCTCCATTGCTACATCCATGATTCCTTTCCTTGAAAATGACGATGCTAACCGTGCCCTCATGGGTTCTAACATGCAGCGTCAGGCAGTACCTCTTCTGACAACGGAAGCACCTGTTGTTGGTACGGGTATGGAATATAAGGCGGCAGTAGACTCAGGTGTATGCGTCATTGCAAAGCATGATGGTGTGGTTGAAAGATCCACATCCAGTGAAATTGTAATTAAGACTACTGACGGACAAAAGGAATCATACAAACTGACTAAGTTTAAGCGCAGTAACCAGAGTAACTGTTATAACCAGAGACCGATAGTATTTAAGGGTGACAAGGTTCAGGCCGGTGATGTTATTGCGGATGGTCCTTCTACATCCAACGGTGAAATTGCTCTTGGTAAGAATCCTCTGATTGGATTCATGACTTGGGAAGGCTATAACTACGAGGATGCCGTTTTACTTAGTGAAAGACTGGTTCAGGATGATGTATATACATCAGTTCATATAGAAGAATATGAGGCAGAAGCAAGAGATACCAAGCTGGGACCGGAAGAGATTACCAGAGATGTTCCAGGTGTGAGCCCGGAGGCATTAAAGGATCTTGATGAAAGAGGTATTATCCGTATCGGCGCAGAAGTGCGTACAGGTGATATCCTTGTTGGTAAGGTTACTCCTAAGGGAGAAACAGAGCTTACTGCGGAAGAAAGACTTCTTCGTGCAATCTTCGGTGAAAAGGCAAGAGAAGTTCGTGATACTTCATTGAAAGTACCACATGGTGAATATGGTATTGTTGTTGATGCCAAGGTATTTACAAGAGAAAATGGGGATGAATTATCACCGGGCGTAAATCAGGCAGTGCGTATCTATATCGCACAGAAGAGAAAGATTTCTGTCGGTGATAAGATGGCAGGTCGTCATGGTAATAAGGGTGTTGTTTCAAGAATTCTTCCTGTGGAAGATATGCCTTTCCTTCCAAACGGACGCCCTCTTGATATTGTATTAAACCCACTGGGCGTACCTTCCCGTATGAATATCGGTCAGGTACTTGAAATTCATTTAAGTCTTGCAGCAAAGGCACTTGGATTTAATATTTCAACGCCTGTATTTGATGGCGCAGATGAAAATGCCATCATGGATACTCTGGATCTTGCAAATGATTATGTAAATCTTGAGTGGGAAGAGTTTGAAAAGAAGCATAAGGATACTCTTGATCCGGAAGTTATGCGGTTCCTTTATGAAAACCGTGACCACAGGGAATTATGGAAGGGTGTTCCGTTATCCCGTGATGGTAAGGTAAGACTTCGTGACGGAAGAACAGGAGAATATTTTGACAGTCCTGTTACAATCGGACACATGCATTACCTGAAGCTTCATCATCTGGTTGATGATAAGATTCATGCGCGTTCTACCGGTCCTTATGGTATGGTTACACAGCAGCCACTTGGTGGTAAGGCACAGTTTGGTGGACAGAGATTTGGTGAAATGGAAGTTTGGGCACTGGAAGCTTATGGTGCAGCTTATACATTACAGGAAATCCTGACTGTCAAATCTGATGATGTTGTGGGCCGTGTTAAGACTTATGAAGCAATTATTAAGGGCGTAAATATTCCTGAACCTGGTATCCCTGAATCATTCAAGGTACTCCTTAAGGAATTACAGTCTCTTGCACTGGATGTTAAGGTGTTAAGGGAAGATGGTACTGAAGTTAACATCATGGAAACAGTAGACTATGGTGATAATGACACACGTATCATGTTAGACGATAAATCTGTTCAGGGTAACGAATCTTTTGCAGATCATGGTTTTACGACACAGGAATTTAATGATGATGAGCTTGTGGATGTAGAAGAAGAGAGCATGGATGATTTTGAAGAGTTCGATGACTTTGATTCAGATGATTATTCAGATGAAAATTAATTGAAGGGAGAGCCAGTGATGTTGGAAAAGAATAATGAAACATATCAGCAGATGACATTTGATTCAATTAAGATTGGTCTTGCTTCACCTGAAAAAATTCTGGAGTGGTCAAGAGGCGAGGTAACAAAGCCTGAGACAATTAATTACAGGACATTAAAGCCGGAAAAGGATGGACTTTATTGTGAAAGAATTTTCGGACCAAGCAAGGACTGGGAATGTCATTGTGGTAAGTATAAGAAGATTCGTTATAAGGGTGTAATCTGCGACAAATGTGGTGTTGAGGTTACAAAGGCAAGCGTACGTAGAGAGCGTATGGGCCATATTGCACTTGCTGCTCCTGTTTCTCATATCTGGTACTTTAAGGGTATCCCAAGCAGAATGGGACTTATCCTTGATTTATCACCTAGAATATTAGAGAAAGTTTTATATTTTGCATCATATATCGTACTGGATCCGGGTGAAACCAGTCTGTCCTATAAGCAGGTATTATCCGAGAAAGAGTATAAGGATGCTTATGATGCGTTTGGTAATACATTCCGTGTAGGAATGGGCGCTGAGGCAATTAAGGAACTGCTTTCCGCAATTGATCTTGATAAGGAGTCTGAAGCACTTAAGAAGGAGCTTGCAGATGCTTCCGGACAGAAGAAAGCAAGAATCGTTAAGAGACTGGAAGTTATTGAAGCATTCAGGGAGTCCGGAAATAAGCCGGAATGGATGATTCTTACGGTGATTCCGATTATTCCGCCGGATTTACGTCCTATGGTTCAGCTTGACGGTGGCAGATTTGCAACATCGGATTTGAATGATTTATACAGAAGAATCATCAACCGTAATAACAGACTTGCAAGACTCATTGAGCTTGGAGCACCGGAAATCATTATCCGTAATGAAAAGAGAATGCTTCAGGAAGCAGTAGATGCCCTGATTGATAACGGAAGAAGAGGACGTCCGGTAACGGGACCTGGTAACAGGGCATTAAAGTCCCTTTCTGACATGTTAAAGGGTAAGCAGGGACGTTTCCGTCAGAACCTTCTCGGTAAGCGTGTTGACTATTCAGGACGTTCCGTTATCGTTGTAGGACCAGAACTTAAGATATATCAGTGTGGTCTTCCGAAAGAAATGGCAATCGAACTGTTTAAACCTTTTGTTATGAAGGAATTAGAGGCAAGAGGTTTATCTAACAATATTAAGAATGCAAAGAAGATGGTAGAAAAGGGTCTTGATCCTGCTGTCTGGGATGTGCTCGAAGATGTAATCAAAGAGCATCCGGTAATGTTAAACCGTGCCCCGACACTTCACAGACTTGGTATTCAGGCGTTTGAACCGATTCTTGTTGAAGGTAAGGCGATTAAGCTTCATCCGCTGGTATGTACCGCATTTAATGCCGACTTCGACGGTGACCAGATGGCTGTGCATCTTCCTCTTTCCGTGGAAGCTCAAGCTGAGTGCAGATTCCTTCTGTTATCACCGAATAACCTGTTAAAGCCGTCAGACGGTGCTCCGGTTGCTGTTCCGTCACAGGACATGGTACTTGGTATTTACTATCTTACACAGGAAAGACCGGGTGCAAAGGGTGAAGGCGGAATTTATAAGAGTGTTAATGAAGCAATTCTTGCCTATGAAAATGAAGCACTTACCTTACATTCCAGAATTAAGGTAAAGGTATCCAAGAAGAATGCATCCGGTGAAACAGTAACAGGCATTGTGGAAAGTACTCTTGGACGTTTCATATTCAATGAAATTCTTCCACAGGATCTTGGTTTTGTTGATAGGAGTGTAGAGGAAAACTTCTTACTTCCTGAGGTTGATTTCCATGTAGGAAAGAAACAGTTAAAGAAGATTCTTGAAAAAGTTATTAATACACATGGGGCTACCAAAACTGCTGAAGTACTTGATAATATCAAAGCAATGGGTTACAAGTATTCCACAAGAGCAGCAATGACAGTATCTATTTCTGACATGACGGTTCCTCCTAAGAAGAAGGAACTGATTGCCGAGGCTGAAGCCACGGTGGAAAGAATTACCAAGAACTTCAAGCGTGGACTTGTGACAGAAGAAGAAAGATATAAGGAAGTTATTGAGACATGGAAGGCAACGGATGATACTATTACTAAGGAACTTCTGGATGGTCTTGATAAGTATAATAACATCTTTATGATGGCTGATTCCGGTGCCCGTGGTTCTGATAAGCAGATTAAGCAGCTTGCCGGTATGCGTGGTCTCATGGCAGATACATCCGGTAGAACCATTGAACTTCCGATTAAGTCGAACTTCCGTGAAGGTCTGGATGTTCTGGAATACTTTATCTCTGCACATGGTGCCAGAAAGGGTCTTTCTGATACGGCTCTTAGAACAGCTGACTCCGGTTACCTTACAAGACGTCTTGTAGATGTTTCGCAGGAACTGATTATTCGTGAAGTTGACTGCTGTGAAGGTAAGGCTATTCCGGGAATGACCGTTAGTGCATTCATGGATGGCAAGGAAGAAATAGAAAGCCTTGAAGAAAGAATTACAGGAAGATATCTTGCAGAAGATATTGTGGATCCGAAGACAGGAGAGATTGTAGTTGCTGCAAATCACATGGTTACACCAAAGAGAGCTGCAGCAATCGTTAAGACCGGAGTACAGAAGGTAAAGATTCGTACGATTCTTACCTGTAAGGCTCACAGCGGTGTCTGCGCTAAATGTTATGGTGCGAACATGGCAACCGGTCAGGCAGTCCAGGTTGGTGAAGCAGTTGGTATCATTGCTGCACAGTCCATCGGTGAGCCGGGTACACAGCTTACCATGAGAACATTCCATACAGGTGGTGTTGCCGGTGATGATATTACACAGGGTCTTCCTAGAGTAGAAGAATTATTTGAGGCAAGAAAGCCGAAGGGACTTGCAATTATTGCTGAGTTTGGCGGCGTTGCCACAATTAAGGATACAAAGAAGCAGAGAGAAGTTATTGTTACGGATCCGGAGACGGGAAATTCAAAATCTTATCCGATTCCATACGGTTCCAGAATTAAGATTCTGGATGGTGTGACACTGGAAGCCGGCGATGTATTAACGGAAGGTAGTATCAATCCGCACGATCTCCTTAAGATTAAAGGTGTTCGAGCAGTACAGGATTACATGATTCGCGAAGTACAGCGTGTATATAGACTTCAGGGTGTTGAAATCAATGATAAGCATATTGAAATTATCGTTCGTCAGATGCTTAAGAAGATTCGTATCGACAGCAAGGGTGATTCCGATTTCCTTCCGGGAATGACAGCAGATGTGCTTGATTTTGATGAGGCAAATGAAAAGCTTATTGAGCAGGGACTTGAGCCTGCAACAGGAACACAGATTATGCTTGGTATTACAAAATCTTCACTTGCAACAAGCTCCTTCTTATCCGCAGCATCCTTCCAGGAGACCACAAAGGTTCTTACGGAAGCTGCAATTAACGGAAAGGTTGATCCGCTGATTGGTCTTAAGGAAAATGTTATTATCGGTAAGCCGATTCCGGCAGGTACCGGTATGAAACGTTATCGATCTGTAAAGCTTGACACAGGAGAGGGAAACATTGACTTTTCTGAGGTAGAGTCTGAGAATGATGAAGTGTCTGGTGATGCAGTTGTTGCAGATGAATTGGAAATGGTTCTTACAGATGCAGTTGAGACAACGGAAGAAGTGTAAAATAAAACAGTATAGCGATTATGCTTAATTATAATGTTGCCATGTCGTTGGAAAAAACGTGTTCGTCATGTTTATCCGACGATATAGCAGCATTTTTTTTGCTTTGTTATAGCCTGGAAAACCGTGTGTTAAATGTGTGTTAACTGATAGACAGAGCAAAAACTACATGATAAGATGTTGAAAAAAACAGGGGAGCGTGAAGATTTGCCTGATACAATTCAAACATTAGAAAAACAAAGAAAAAAATTACACATACTGCAGATTATGCGTCAAATTGGGAGATTTACTGTTGCCGCAGTGCTTCTTGTATCTGTAGTGGTGTTTCTATTTTATCTGATTTTTTGTCTGTATTTGATTTTTATTGCAGAAGATACGGAGACTACCATCACAAATGTACCATGGATTTTAAAATGGATGGATGACACGACAATCTCGGATGATTTGTTTTCGACACTTTGGGTTGTTGCCGTCTGTGCTGATATTGCACTTTTGATTGTTTACGCAAAATATAACTGTAAATTTCGAGCGTTATATAAGGAAACGTTTGTAATGCCTGTGATTCAGGATTTTTTCGAACAGGTTCAGTATCGTTACAACGAAGGATTCCATTCGCAGCAGATCCGACAGTTTTCGCTCGTAAAAAATGGAAACAATATAATTTCAGAAGATTACATATTGGGAACATACCGCAATGTGCGATTTGAACAGGCAGAAGTCATCGTGAAAAACAGTTCTAGATTCGCGTTGATAAGTGGAAATGTTGCAGGGATTATGCTACATATAAGAAATATGCTATCTTCCCGGACAATCAATCGAAAGACAAAAGCCGGGAAGCGAAAGGAACGGATAAAGACATATTTTGCTGGACAAATGCTGACATTCTCGTTTCCGAAAGAACATGTGAAATCATTGCATGTATTTTCCCGCAATTACAAAAACAGACCGAATCTAGACGCAGCCAGTTCTCATATTGTAAAAATGGAAAATGTAGTTTTAATGAACATTTCGATGTATTGGCGAGCAATGAACATGACGCGTTTTATGTTTTAACACCGCATATGCAGAATCGGATGCTGGTGCTTTTGGAAAGATTTGAAAGTATTGCGTTTCATTTTCAAGGAGATACTCTGTATTTGGGGTTTAACAGTCAGCATGAGTTATTCGACATGGATATCAGAAAACCAATTGATTATCAGGAGGAACGAAGAAAAGTATTTGAGAATTT
>JAQXXN010000092.1 GCA_029226085.1 Thermoflexaceae bacterium | reverse complement strand
CGTTCAATACCGTCAAAAATATTAGTAAGAATCCCAGGCGCAAGGGTTACGGAAATGGCATCACCTGTGGCGATAACTTCTTCTCCCGGTTTAAGACCGGTAGTCTCCTCAAATACCTGAATGGTAGTCATGTCTTTTGTCAGGGCAATGACTTCGCCCACCAGATGTTCTTTTCCAACGTACACCATTTCTGCCATTTTAAATTCGGTCTGTCCCTTTATGTATACGACAGGACCGTTTATTCCATAGATTATTCCTTTATTCATTGAGACTGCCTCCGTTAAAAATGAAGTCTTCAAATATTTCGTCAAAGCGGGTATCAAAGGAGTGGTCAATGAGAATATGTTTTTCCTCAATGACGGCTCTTATTCCGCCTCCAAACGGATAGTCGCTGACAATGATTTGGCAGTTAAACTTTTTGGACAAATCTGTTATCAGACTATTATCGGACGGATCTATATACACGGTAATTGGATCTTCACCGGCAAAGGCAAGTGCATCGGCAATCTGCTTTTCAATAAGGGATTTATATTCATCCGATGTATGGAAATCATTCAAAAGCTGCTTTACTTCGGAAAATAGTGCATTTTTCAGTTCATCATGCTTATCACTTAATTCCTTTTTTACCTG
Source organism: Thermoflexaceae bacterium (assembly GCA_029226085.1). Classification (GTDB taxonomy): domain Bacteria; phylum Bacillota; class Clostridia; order Lachnospirales; family Lachnospiraceae; genus MGBC120314. Next base: position 30,174 of record JAQXXN010000092.1, on the reverse strand, counting down.
TAAGAGACGGACGGACAAGTCATGATTTAATTCCCGGCGGATGCTGGTTTCTTCAAGCTTTAATCTTGTTTCAGCTTGAGAATCAATGTGTTTTTTATATTCTTCAAAGTCTTTCTCTAAAATATCTTTATACTCTGTAATGGCAGCCTCGCTCTGCCTGCGGGCTTCACCAACAGAAGAGTCAAAGAAATGGCTTAATTTTTCTTCAACTGTCACAATATCCTCCATTCTGCCATAGGTTGATAATTATATTTTCAGGCCAATGGCTTCATTTACATATGCGGTTATAAAATCAGGACGCCTTCCGGTACCGTGCCGGTCAGGGATTTCAACAACAAGCGGAAGTTTACGGTTTAGCTTTACATCATTAATTACCTCGGGAAATTCCTGGCTGAGTTTTTCGGTAATCAGCAGAATTCCAAGCTCCTTATCAGCCAGAGCCTCATTAAGCTTTTCACGGAGAACTTCCTTTTCGTGGACAACCACGCCATCCACACCGGCAAGACGCATGCCGGTATAGGTGTCGATGTTATCACTGATGAGAAACATTTTCATTAAAGCTTACCTAAAATGGAGAAGGAAATAATCAGTCCGTAAAGGGCGATACCTTCTGCAAGACCAACGAAGATTAAAGACTTACCGAGGATGCTTGAATCTTCACTGATGGCACCAAGTGCAGCAGATGCAGCGGATGCAACGGCAATACCACCGCCGATGCAGGAAAGACCGGTAACGATGCCGGCTGCAATGTAACCAAGACCGGTTGCAAGACCGGATGAGGCAGCCTGGGCAGTTTCTTCTGCGGCATATACATTTCCGTTAAACATCAGTACGGTACAGATTAATAAGGTGCCGAAGAAGAAGAAGCAGTTGACGGCAAGACTTGTCTTGTATCTACCCCTTGTCTTTTCTCCGATTAAATAATATCCAAATGGGAGAATAATACTTAAAATAAGAGTAACTGCTAATAAAATTCTAACTGTCATGGTAATGACCTCCTTATGGTAAATAAATGTTATTTTGATACTTTATAAGGGACGAATTCACGTCCTGTTCCTTTATAGAAACGGCTAAACATCTCGTAGTACTCCAGACGAAGAACCTGGATACCGACGATTAAGCCTTCCATTCCACATACAAAAAGATTGCCTAAAACAATGACAAGCATGTTTGGTGAGCCGCTTTCGGCACCGGCAAGCATGAGAACAACCTCCATCATTGCGGCATGGCTTATGGCAAATGCACCAACACGCACGAAGGAAAGGGTATTGGAAAAGTAGCTTAAAAGGACTTCAAACATTTCAAAAAAAGTCTGTACAATAAACATGCCTGTTGTACCTTCAATAAGCTTTTGGTGTTTCTTTACCAGGTTTGTAAGCGGTTCCTTAAGGGCAATGAGAAGAAGCGGAATCCCGAACATTACAACAAGAAGAATTGTTGCGGGAAGAGTTTTTCCACCCATGTACAGGAAAATCATAAGCACGAGGCTTGCATAAAAAACAAAACCGGCAATGCCATTGGTGTCAAAAAATATTCCTTCAATATTCTTCTGTCGGATGGCATTGACAATCTGCAAAATCATGGTAAACAGAATCATGAACATGCCGAATGCAATGGCAACGACAAATACCGTGTTCATCTTTCCGATAAAAGGAAGTGTCATCATCTGTTCCGCAGGATGCAGCCATCTGGCTTCAATAATGTCTTCAAATCCGAATATGCTTCCGTACATAAAACCGAAAAAGGTTGAGAAGACACCGGCACAGGAAATGATGGCGGCAAGATTCATGTTCTTTAGTTTGTATAATAAGAATCCTCCGATGGCAAGACATATTCCCTGCCCTACATCACCGAACATGGCACCGAAGATAAAGGAATAGGTCAGTGCAACGAACAGGGTAGGATCCATTTCGTTATAAGCCGGGAGACCGTACATTTTTATATACATTTCAAACGGTTTTATGATTTTCGGATTTTTCAGCCGGGTTGGCGGAGTACTGATGGTACTTTCGTTATTCTGGGGATCTTCCACATAACAGTACACATTCGGCTCATTTTCTATCTCAGCTTCCAGCCTGTCGGCATCCTTAGCTGCAATCCAGCCGCAGAGTATGAAATAATCGCGGTTGGTGTGCTCATGTGACGTAATGGCAGCAAGCTTACGAATGTCGAAGTTATTGCTTAGTCGTGCAAGCTGACGTTTGGCCTGGGATAATTCTGCCTTAATGCCGTTTAAATATTCGGTAAATCCCTGGCTAAGACGGTCAGAATGTTTTTTAATTTCCGCAATCTGAGTCTGAAGATAATTGTATGCGTCATATGGCGTTCCGTTATATTCATGAGGAATAAATGTTTTTTCAAAATGCAGGGAAGAAAAAATAGCTTCCATCATAGGGGCTTTGGTTTTGGGAGCAAAGTAAACGCCCCAGACAAAACCGTCCTTTTCCATACATTTAACAAAGACTACATCAAGTTCGTCATACATGAACTTTACAAATTTCTCATACTGGCTTTGAGGAAGTCTGCCAAAAGAGAAACGGATAAATTTAAAATCCAGGATGGAATTGATGTTATATTCCAGATTCCGGAAAGGATAAATGGTATTAGCCCGTTCACTGAGCGCCTGAAGCTTCTCTGTCAGGTTATTGTTCTGGGCTTCAATTTCCTGATATTTTTTATCTGCATCATCAAGCATTTTTATGATGGCATCGTAATCCAAATCTTCCGTTATGGAATCATCACTGTCCAAATCAATATATTTTCCATAGTTTAAGACACGGTTATATGGTTCCTTATATGGGTTGGTGCTGGTGTACGGCCTTAACTTCTGAACATCCTTTAATTCGGATAAGGCATTTTCCAGCTGAATTTCATATCTGGAAAGATATTTTGCGGTTACTCTGTCAATATCATCTCTTGGACCGGTCACGGTTAAGAATTTCATGTTGACAATCATCGGAATGAACCTCCATTAATATATTCTAGTATTTTTTTCTGACTCAGACCGTAGCGTATGCATTCCAAAGCACGTGTCAGACGGTCACGCTCACATTCCTTTTGAATCAGGTAGGAATATGCACAGGCAATGGAGTATGGAAAAGCTTTTGAACTTTTTATACTCACTGATTCTGTCAGAAAATTATACGCATCATTCAGGGAGCCGGCATCATGAATGTCGTAATGCCGCCCATAATAAGTACCGGTTAATAACTGGTTAAATTCATCGACTGTACCGGCATTAAGAAACTTACGGATGTCTTCTTTTTTTAGTTTATAGTTGCACGGTATGAGAATTGCCAGCAGCTGTGCGTTATTTAGTTTAAAGTAAAACTTGCCGCGGTGTATCCAGGATAAATTTAGTAAATCCATGCGGATGCCGTAATTTTGTATCAGAATTGATGCATCCAGGCCGCTGCTTTTTTTTGTAAGGGTCCGCCAGACGGTACGATAATAGTATAATGCAAGGGAAAGTTCATAATCAAAAAGTTCATTGATATGATATTCCCGGTTTGTATTCAGAACCTTGTAATACTCCGTTCCCTTTGTAAGCTCCACCAGTTCGCTGATGGAAGATGCATGAACCAGACGGTTTACATCAAGCTTGGAATGGGAAAGAAAAAAGTCATCTGCCATGGGGATAAAAACGCCGTCATTATCCGGAACAAGAACATTTCTGAGACATTTCTTCAGAATGTCAATTTCGAAATTCTTAAAATAGAGGTTCAGATATTGGCGTTGTTCTTTATTGGCAAAACGGTAAATTTTTTTAAAGTCATCATATACACCGGTTGCCAGAAGCCGTTCTACTTCTCCCCTGTGAAGCATACCTGTTTCGGTATGGGTCAATTCCGTGCGGTAGGGTGTTTTTTCCTTTAGATAAGCAACAAATTCTGGAACAGAAGAAAGTGAAGATATCTCTTCATACATCCCGGGAGAAATGAGCCTGCCCTGCAATGCTTTAATCTTAGTGGCTAAACCGCTGTAAGAAACATTGTTATGCATGGTTACACCTCGGTTATCTGTTTAAAAATTTCCTTTGCCATTTCGGCATGCTTTGTTTCATAAGTTTGATTTAAAGATGCGATGGTATCCTGAGCCTGTTTTTTAATCTGATTATATTCATCATCCAGCTGTTTTTTCAGTAGACAACCAAGCTCGCTGATTTTTTTATCGGTTGCATCGGTCACATCTTTCTCATAGGCAGATTTTTTCGCATCGTATTCTGATTTAAGAGCGTTTTTTTCGTTGGAAGTGGTTTCCATTATACGCTGTGCGCGTTCCTCGATGGAATATATTGTTTCTATTACCTTGTCCATTCATGCACCTCATTTCCAGTTTCTGTCATAGAATCATAGTATCCATATTCCAATAACTTTATAGCACGTTTATTTATATTTTTCCAGTAGCAAAATTGACAGAAAAAGATAAATATGGTATTAAATTTTGTGATACATTTTATAGGAAGAAAACAGCATGGAATGAGAGGATAATAATGAGACTTAGAAATGTCAAAGGTGCCAGGGATGTGATGCAGGAGAGTGAATATGTTTTTGCAGATCCGGACAGCATGGCTGGACAGTGGAAGGAAATATTTGGAAATGACAATCCGGTGCAGATTGAGATTGGAATGGGAAAAGGAAAGTTTATTACCACACTGGCGGGGCTTAATCCGGGAATAAATTATGTGGGAATCGAGAAATATTCCAGTGTTCTTATACGGGCAGTGGAAAAACAGAATGAATTAAAACTTCCTAATTTAAAATTTATCCGGATGGATGCGGAAAAAATAACGGATATTTTTGGAAAGGGAGAAGTGGACCGGATTTATCTTAATTTTTCGGATCCATGGCCAAAGGACAGACATGCCAAAAGACGTCTGACATCAAAGGAATATTTTGCAAGATATGATGTTATATTAAAACAGGATGGAGAAGTGCATTTTAAGACAGATAACAGGGATTTGTTTGATTTTTCGCTGGAAGAAGTGGAAAATGCCGGATGGAAGCTTAAGGCATATACTTTTGATCTGCATCATGATGAAAAATTAAATGAAGGAAATATCATGACAGAATATGAAACAAGATTTTCCGAAGAGGGTAAACCTATTAATAAATTAATTGCATACCGTTAAAATATAAAGGTGCTGTCTCATATGCGGGTTACCGTAAATGGGACAGCACTTTTTTACTACAGAATTTTTAAGATGTACCGGTTTTTTTATTAATGGAATGGACACGTCCGTCGACATAATTTAAATCTCTTTTTTTCAGACGGGATTCAATAAATATATTCAGAATATAGGACAGCACCGCAACAGTAGGAACACCAATGAGCATACCCATTATTCCGAAAATACTTCCGCCGACAATGATGGCAAAGATAACCCAAAGGGGTTTTAATCCGGTAGATTCTCCAAGGATTTTCGGACCGAGATACAGCCCGTCAAATTGCTGGATAATTAAAATCAGTACAGCAAATAGAATGGCATTTACCGGTGTTTTTATTAACAAAATAAGAAAACCAATGGCTCCGCCGAGAAAAGGACCAAAGTATGGAATCATGTTGGTAATGCCCACAAGAGCACTGATTAACAGCTTGAAATCCAGTTTGAAAACGGACATGATAATAAAAGTAAGACATCCGATAATCAGGGAATCCAAGGTCTTTCCCGTTACATAGCGGCTGAAAATGTCAATGCTTTCCCGCCCGGTTTTCAAGAAAACTTCACTTTTCTGTGGCGGAATGACAGCATATATGAGGCGGTTCAGGTTCTTTACCAGGTTGTCCCTGTCACCTAACATGTAAACGGAAATAATAATACCTAGAATGACATTCCATAAGCCCTTAATCACAGATAGGGAGGTATTGTACAAAAAAGGAATGAGATTCGTGGTGATTCCCGAAATGTAACTTACCAGCTGAGGAATAGAATTATTAATAATGCTTATAATAGAATCGATGTTAATATTGTGCCATGTCTCCGGAGAGTTGTTAAGCTGTTCCATGATGATAAAATACTGCTCGGTTATGGTATTGGTCAAATCCACAAGGCTGAAATAGATTTGTGGAATAACAAAAATCATCAGGACAACAATTAAACCAATAACAATAAAGTATGTTACAAGCATGGACAGGTAATAAGGAATTTTTTTATTGTTTATTTTTTTAAAGATTTTTTTAAAAATTTTAGAATTAATCCAGTTTACCAGCGGATTTAAAATAAATGCAAAACATAAACCAATGATAAACGGGGAAAGAATCCGGATAACATAATTGATAACAGAATAAACAGATGCCCAGTCCGTTATGGCTTTAAAAATAATTGTTCCGGCTAAAATAATAAGAATAACATGAATACTGATCATAAAATATTTTCTATTGAAAGGAGAAGTGTTTTTCTCTTCGTCGGTCATCGGGCTACCTCCTTATAGTTACGCTTATTGTTATTATACGGCATAAAATAAGCCCTTTCAACAGGGAAAAACAGTAAAGGAAAAAATTTTTTAAAAAAAATGAAAAAAAAGCTTGCAATAATAAAAACTATTCGTTATAATAGCACTTGTGTTAAGAAACAGAAAACAAAATATGCGCGACTAGCTCAGTTGGTAGAGCACCTGACTCTTAATCAGGGTGTCCAGGGTTCGAACCCCTGGTCGCGCACTAAAGGCATCGTTTTTGCAGACATAAGAGCTGTGGGGACGGTGTTTTTTTGTACCCTGACAGGGATTTACCATTTTGGCTTGCATAGAAGGAGCGGGATTGCTATAATTTCATTTAAGATTATGTTTACAGGAAAATTGGGTAGAAAATAATGAAGCAAAGCCGGATAAATAGAATAATTAAGTTAATTTGTCTTGTGGCAGCAGTTTTACTGCTTGCAGCATGCAAAAAGGATAATAAAAAAACATCTGTCCAGACCACACAGCAGGTTACGGCTGCCGTAGAAAAGGAAGAAACACAGGAAGTTCTGGCAGAAAGAACAAAATTTGTAAAGTTGGAGGTCGTGAACCGGGAGGACGGAATTGAAATCAGAATATTGGATGAACAGAATCAGAAGATTCAGAACACGGTATTTACAGTCTGCCTTGTCCGGTCAGAGGAGAAAATGGTACTGGATAAGACACTTTCCGGAACCATTGAGGGTATGGAATATACGGATGAAGACGGGGATGGCGCTCTTTACATAAGCAGTCTGGAAAATGGTTCCTATGAAATTTATCTGCGTCCTTTGGAGGAATACACGGATGCGAATCCGGTTCCGCTTTCTTATGTGGTGTATAAGTTTGATGAGAATATCGGTGCAAAAATACATCAAAGCAGTGAAGTTGACGTAGAGCATGAAGATAAGGATTATGTCAGTGAAGAAGAGAGCGTACCGGTAAAAAGTGAAGAAGCGGTTAAAGTAAGTAATATTATTAATTCCGGGTTTATTCTGGGAAACAGTGAGACTTTTACGGTGAATAAGCCGCTGTTAAATGAAAATGAAGAGATTCAGTATGAAAAACTGAATTCCTCGGAACTGGATTCTTCCATTAATATTAGTGATTATGTAAAAGAAAATAATAAAGAAGAACTGTGTATAGGCGGAGTTCATAAAACGGCATATGTGTATGAAGAAGCACGGTTTGACCCGAGGGTGGACGAATATTATGTTTCCAAGGCAATTATCCAGGAAGAAGGAAAATATTGCCTGTATACATTAGTTCCACACATGACTACGGGAGAGGAAGATGTTTATGTAGGATGGTATTCCAAGAAAGGAAAGCATTACTACAATAATGAAGATGGCTACCCTGTAACCGGATGGCAGAAGCTGGACGGATTATGGTATTATTTTGATGAGAACGGACAGAAAGCTTCTGTTACGGGAATTGATGTTTCAGAATATCAGGAGGAAATTGACTGGTCTGTTCTTAAGGAATCCGGCATTGATTTTGTTATTATCCGGTGTGGATACCGTGGCTATGAGACCGGTGTGCTTGTTGAGGATGCACGGTTTAAGGAAAATATCCGTAAAGCAACGGAAGTGGGAATGCCGTTTGGAGTATATATTTTCTCGCAGGCAACTTCACAGGCTGAAGCAGCAGAGGAAGCCAGCATGATTCTTGAACTGTGCAGAGGGTATGAGCCAACCCTTCCATTTGCAATTGACATTGAGGCATGCGGGGATGCCAATGGACAGGGACGGCAGAATAGTCTTTCTGTTTCTGCAAGAACACAGGTCATTAATACATTTGTGAATGTAATAAAGAGCCAGGGAGAGGAAGCAATGCTTTATTCTAATAAGAGCTGGCTTGAAAATCAGATTGACCTTTCAAAGATTAACTGTAAAATCTGGTATGCAATGTGGCCGGGTGAAGAGGCAGAAGATGAGAAGGAAGATACGGAGGCTAAGGGACAGAAGGCACCAAATGATGATGCGTATGAGGCTGATGAGACAAAGGTTCCGAACATGGAAGTGGAAATCTGGCAGTATAGTGATAAAGGTGTAGTAGAGGGAATAGAACCGCTTGTGGATTTGAATGCATGGGTTCCATCCATGGAATAGGGTATTGCAGGTGAATATATGAAGGATTTGACAAAAGGAAGCACACTGAAAGTAATTATTAATTTTACAATACCAATTTGTATTGGAAGTCTTTTTCAGTTATTTTACAGTCTGGTCGATACCAGAATTGTGGGAAGTACCCTGGGAAATGATGCCCTGGCAGCTGTCGGGGCAACAACGACACTGAATTCATTGATTGTGGGCTTTCTTGTGGGACTTACCAATGGATTTTCCGTTATGACGGCACAGTATTTTGGAGCCGGGAATAAGGATAAGGTAAGAAAAAGCGTGGCACATGCATTGCTTCTGGGATTAATGGTTTCTGTGTTTCTGACAGTAATCAGTACGGTTTTTTTACGGCAGATACTTTTTCTGCTGAACATGCCGCAGGAACATTTTGAAGAAGGATATGCATATATTTTTGTGATTCTGGCGGGAATGACAGCCTCCATGCTGTATAATATATGTTCCAGTGTTTTAAGAGCCATAGGTGATACCGTTACACCATTATGTTTTCTCATATTGTCGACAATCCTGAATATATTTCTGGATTATGCGCTTATTCTGGGATTTAACATGGGTGTGGAGGGAGCAGCATGTGCGACTGTAATCTCACAGTGTGTTGCATTTATCCTGTGTGCTGCATATATGTTAAAAAAATATACATTTCTCCGTGTACGGTTATCCGATTTTATGATTGACGTAGAAATGGCGGGAAGGCTTATGGCATCCGGATTATCCATGGGATTCATGCAGTCGCTGGTATCACTTGGTACCGTTACCCTTCAGAGCGCGATTAATACTTTTGGAACCAATATTATTGTGGCACATACTGCGGCACGGAAAATAACGGAATTATTCATGCTGCCGTTTGGTGTTCTGGGAATGACCATGACAACATTCTGCGGTCAAAATCTTGGCGCGGGGAGAATGGACCGGGTTAAGGATGGAATTAAAAAGGCACTGTTACTTGCATGGGGATGGTGTATTCTGGTGGTGCTTGCCAGTTATACCATAGCACCGCTTCTCATAAGGGCGGTAACTGCAACACAGGTTACGGAAGTGATTGAAACGGCTGTCTTATATCTTAAGGTGGATACATTGCTTTATTTTGTCACGGCAGTAATAACAATATTCAGGAATGCCCTGCAGGGAATCGGGGACTGTATCGTTCCGATTGTCTCCAGTACCATAGAACTTGTGGGAAAAGTTCTTGTGGTTATTTTCCTGACACCGGTGCTAAAATATTGGGGAATCATTATTGCAGAGCCGATTGTATGGGTATTAATGGTAATTCCTTTAATTATCCGCATGGCTACGATTCCGGTTCTAAAAAATACAGGAGGTCAGATGAATAATGTCCAAAATTGAAGAAGATGACGAAAGACTGGAAGAGAAAATAGATGATCTATTGGATTACGTTAAGAAAAAGGGACGCAGAGGTATTGCCAAGGTAATATTCGGAAGGACATTCATGACTATTCTCATGCTTTTGATTCAGCTTGCATTAATATACTTTACTGTTTTAAAGTATGAGCAGTATTCTGTGTTTTTCTATCTGATTTCCATGGTAATGTCAGTGGTGGTGGTATTTCTCATTATTAATGAAGAAATTAACCCGATGTATAAGCTGGCATGGATTATTCCGGTAGTTGCAATGCCGGTATTTGGAACACTGACATATCTTTTTATTCGTTTCCAGCCGGGACCGGCTTTGATGAGAAAAAGACTGGATACGCTCAGCCGGGAAATGGTTCCCTTGTTGGAACAAAATGAAGAAACCAGAAACAATCTGGAAAAAACAGATAAGGATGCATTTAATACGGCAAGATATCTGAATGCAACTTTAAATTATCCGGTATATGATAATACGGTGACAGAATATTTTCCGGTGGGGGAAAAAATGTTCAGAAGGATGCTTCTTGAACTGGAAAAAGCGGAGAAGTTTATCTTCATGGAATATTTCATTATTGAAAACGGAATCATGTGGGATGCTGTACTGGAAATATTAAAGAGCAAGGCACAAAAAGGTGTGGAAGTACGTGTTATGTATGATGGAACCTGCTGTTTCAAGCTTCTTCCGTATTCCTATCCTAAAAAGCTGCAGGAAATGGGAATACAGGCTAAGATTTTTTCTCCGATTGTTCCGGTTCTTTCCATTCATCAGAATAACAGGGATCACAGAAAAATCCTGGTTATTGATGGAAAAGTTGCCTTTACCGGAGGCATCAATCTTGCGGATGAATATATTAATGAGATAGAACGTTTCGGACACTGGAAGGATACGGGAGTGATGCTTAAGGGAGAGGCTGTAAACAGCTTTACCTGTATGTTTTTGCAGATGTGGAATCTGGGAGAAAAGGAACCGGAGAAGGATTTTGGAAAATATATTCTGAAAGAACAATTACAAAAGCAAAAAGGATATGTCATACCGTATGGGGACAGTCCACTGGATAAGGAAAATACCGGAGAACAGGTTTATTTTGATATTATTAATCAGGCAAAGGATTATGTGTATATCATGACACCGTACCTTATCGTGGATAATGAAATGATGATGGCATTAAAAGGTGCGGCAAAAAGAGGTGTTGACATACGAATCATCATGCCGCACATTCCGGATAAGAAGTATGCTTTTTACCTTGCACGCAGCTATTATGTGGAGCTTATTAATGCCGGAGTGAAGATTTATGAGTATGAACCGGGATTTGTACATTCCAAGCTGTTTGTTTCGGATAATGAAAAGGCAGTAGTAGGAAGCATTAATCTGGATTACCGCAGCTTGTTTCTGCATTTTGAATGTGCGGTATACATGTATCAGAGTGAATGTATTGAGCATATTTGCAGGGATTATAATGAAACCCTGGAGAAGTGTATGCTGATTACGAAGGAGTATTATTATAAAATTCCGGTTGTAAAACGGCTGGTGGGAAGAATTTTAAGATTAATTGCCCCATTAATGTAACGGAATGGAGAAATAAATGGACATAAGGGAATATCTGAAGAATAACAGGTTAATCACAGACGGTGCCATGGGAACTTATTTTGACTCCCTGAAAAACAAGGAAATCATGGCAGAAGAAGCCAATGTTTCTGATCCGGAGGTAATCAGAAACATTCATGTGGAGTATATCCGTGCCGGAGCAAGATTATTAAGGACGAATACATTTGCGGTGACACAGGGAATATTGGGAAACAATGAAGAAGCGGAAAGAAACATCCATGCGGCATGTGTCATAGCACAGGATGCCGTGGAGGAATGTAAAAGAAAGGGAATTCTTAAGCCATCGGAAGAAGTTTATATTGGTGCAGATTTCGGTCCCCTTTTATCGGATGGTGAAAAAACATGGGAAGAGACCATGGACGAATACCGTTTTTTATGTGACTGTTTCCTTAAGGAAAAAATCGATGCGTTTGTATTCGAAACACAGGCAGAGATTGATTTTGTAGAAGAAATTACGAAATACATAAAGGAACAAAAGGATATCTTTATTCTGGTACAGTTTTCCTTTGATAAGACAGGGTATACCAAGAGTGGTTTAAGCATGAAATCCATGATTAAACGGATGGAATCAATGGAGACCACGGATGCGTATGGATTTAATTGCGGAATGTCTTCTTCGCATTTGTACCAGATGTTAAAGGATGTAAGATTCGGCGGAAACAAAATTATTTCTGCATTGCCAAATGCCAGTTATACCAAAGTTATACGCGGAAAAACATTTTATTCCAATAACATTCCGTATTATACAGACATGATGGAAAAACTGGATAAGCTGGGAATAAGAATTTTAGGTGGCTGCTGCGGCACCACACCGGAATATGTGGAAGCGTTATCTGCCAGACTTTACGGCAGTGCGTTGTCCAATCTTTTGATAACGGATAATTTAAAGGATGGTTATGAGATATCGCAGGAAAAAAATCTCCTGAAGGAAAAGCTGGATAAGGGAGAAAAGATTATCATGGTGGAGCTTGATCCTCCATTTGATGATTGTGTTGATAAGGTGCTGGAAGGAGCTTCATATCTTGCAGGTAAGGGGACGGACATCATAACACTGTCAGATTCGCCTCTTGGGAGAGCCAGAATGGAGTCGGCATTGCTTGCAGTCAAAATCCATGAGAAGACAGGAATGCCGGTTATGCCGCATTTATCCTGCAGGGACCGTAATACCATTGCCATCCGTGGAATGCTTCTGGGATTAAATATGTACGGGATCAGGAATCTTCTGGTAGTGACGGGAGATCCGGTGCAAAAGGGAGATCCGACCAGACAGGTTTTCGAGCACAATTCCATCCGGTTAATGAATTATATTAAGACGATGAATGAAGAAGTGTTTCCGGGGCATGGATTTTTATACGGCGGGGCATTAAATTATGCCGGCGTGAATAAAGAAGCCATAGCAAAACGGATGAAAGATAAGATGGCAGCAGGAGCGGCGTGCTTTTTGACCCAGCCTGTATATTCGGATGCGGACATGGAAAGAATCGCTTACCTGAAAAAAGAGACGGGTGCTAAAATCATTGTTGGCATCATGCCGCTGGTAAGTCATAAGAATGCCGTGTTTATTCATAATGAGATGCCGGGGATTACCGTTCCAGAAGAAATCATGGAAAGATATGCAGAAAATCTCACAAGAGAAGAGTATGAGCGGATTGCCGTGGAGGTATCGGTAGATATCATAAAAAAAATGGGAGATTATGTGGATGGATATTATTTCATGACGCCATTTAACAGATACCGCCTCATTCAGGAAATCATTGATAAAATATAAGAGGGTGATCCTGAGTCATAATAAAATGACCAGGGACCGCCCTTTTTAATATCAATAATTATTATGCTTTAACGCTTGATTTCAAATTCCTGATTCATGAGACGGAAGATGGACTGCTTATCATCGGTAATGTTAAAGTCACCATGAATGGTGTGCTTGATGACAGAAGAGGATACTGCAAAATTAACAATATCCTGTGGGTCCATGTTCTCCATGAGTGCATAAATCAGACCGCTTGAAAATGCATCGCCGCCGCCGACGCGGTCAAGAATGTTAAAACGGAAGGTCTTACTTTCGAAGGTTTCGCCGTTGTACCATAAGTATGCCATGAGGGAATTCTCACTTCCGGAGTGTACATAACGGACATGTCTTGCAATGGCTTTAAAATCATAACGGTTAGCAAGCTCTTTAAAAATTCTGTCCTGTTCCTTAAAGGAAGGCTGAAGACTTAAACCTTCTTTTAAATCATGACCATCCGGACCAGGAAGGTTAATCGGTTCGATGCCGATTAAAACATCAACATACGGAAGGTATTCCGTTATGCAGTCCCTTGCTTCCTGCCATTCCCACAGGGCACTTCTGTAATTTCCGTCAAAGCTTACGGTCATTCCCAGTTCCTTTGCCGCAATCAGGGCCTTTTTAATCAGGACACGGCAGTTTTCTGACAATGCAGGGGTAATGCCGCTTAAATGAAGCCAGTCAAATCCTGTAAGAATTTCCTTTAAATCAAGAGATGAGTAATCATATGTGGCAAAAGAAGAACCCTTTCGGTCATAAATTACTTTGGAGGAACGTACGGCAAAGCCTTCCTCAAGATAATAAATACCAATTCTTTCTCCGGCAAAAATGGTTTTTGACATATGTACGTCATTGGTTCTTAAATAACGGACTGCGGACTTACCCACGGAATTATCAGGAAGTACCGTAAAGAAAGTACTGTCCACACCAAGGTTTGCCAAAGCTGCGGCAACATTGGCCTCAGCACCGCCGTAATTTACGATAAAAGAATTGGCGGTACGGATTTTTTCGTAATTTGGAGGCGAAAGTCTTAATAAAATCTCTCCAATGGTTATAAATTTGATATCCTTAATGTCTTTCATAAAATCATCCTCTTATTGAAATATGCGATACATAATCATAGTAGCACAATTTTTCCCATTTGTCTAATAGGAAAGTCTGCCGGCAGAGATATTAATGCATTCTTAACAATGCTTAACAAAATTCTGTAAAATTATGCAAAATAATAAAAATAGAATGCAAATTTTCTGATTATATGTTAAAATGTATAATAAAATTATGAATTGGAGGGATTGGCATGGCAGAAAGAGTTGAATTAATTTATAAATCAAGAGACGGCATAACGCAGATACATGCAACGGAATGGCTGCCGGAAGAAAGACCTCCCAAGGCAGTTCTTCAGATTGTACATGGAATGAAGGAATACGTGGATCGCTATGATGGTTTTGCAAGATATATTGCTGACAGGGGATTTATTGTTGTGGGTGAAGATCATCTGGGCCACGGCAGAACTGCAATTACATCTAAGGATTTGGGATATTTTGCCAAAAAAGACAGTGATATCGTACTGGTGAAGGATGTGCATCGTCTGAAGAAGACAATTCAGGCAGAATATCCGGGACTGCCGTATTTCCTTTATGGATTCAGCATGGGCTCCTTTATTGCCAGAAAATATCTTACCATGTATGGAGAAGGAATTGACGGTGCAATTATCGGAGGAACGGGATGGCAGCCGGAGAGAGGGCTTGATTTTGGAATTTTTGTCACATCATTTTTGACGAAAATTCATGGAGACAGGTATCGGAGTGACATGGTGGAAAAGATGTCCCTGGGCAGTTATAATGCCAGGATTTCCAATCCGAGAACCGCATCTGACTGGATTTGCAGTGTTGACAGCGTGGTGGATAAATATGTGGCAGATTCGAAATGTACGTTTAAATTTACGGTAAATGCATATAATACTCTTTATAAACTAATAAAGTACGTTCAGGAGCCAAGGAATATAAAGCGGATTCCGGAGAATCTTCCGGTAATCTTCATGTCCGGTCTTCAGGATCCGGTAGGTGATTATGGAGAGGGTGTAAAAAAGGCGGCAGAGCTTTATCTGGTAAATGGGATGAAGAATGTATCGATTAAGCTGTATGACGGCATGCGTCATGAAATACATAATGAAACCAGAAAGCATATTGTATATCTGGATATGCTGGAGTGGTTGGAAAGCCTGTTGTGAGAATAAGAACCATATATAAAAGACCGGTTTTAACATGGATTAAAACCGGTCTTCTTCATAGACTGCCACAGGTTCATTATAACCTTTTAGATTAATGCTTCTTGCACGTTCAAGAAGAAACTTATAACGCTTTGTTGTGGCATTCATCATGTAAATGTAACAATCAATCAAATCCGGTTCCGTAGCCTGTTGAAAATTGGAAAAGGCGCTGTCCATGGCGTTCTGGGCAAGTCTTATTTCTCCAAGAAGGTTTTTTTCATCATAGCTTAGATTTTTCTCTTTTCTTTTCATGTGATACCTCCCATGTTTATCCATAGTGTTTCCAGTTTTTTAATGATTATGCAAAATTAGTCAAAAAAATATTTGACATATTTACTCTTGTCATCTATAATCAGATTCACAAACAAGTCTTGTTGTGTTATCTTAATTCAGAATTTTCCCATGAAACAATTTTATCCCATAGTGAAAAGGAAACGAATGTTTTGATATTTATTATGTTTTTATCCGGGGAGGGGATTTTATAAGAAAAATATGTATTATATATGATGTGGATGAAGTATATGCTTACCGCTTAATGAGCTATATGAAGTCAAAGTCCACAATACCTTATGAAATTATGGTATTTACGGAAAAAAACGCACTGTTAGCATATCTGTCGGAAAATGAGGCAGAAGTTCTTCTCACAAATGATGAGGAAATCCTGTCCGGCAGAAAAGAATGGAAAGTGCGAAAAGTTCTTAAGCTGTCCGAAGAACAGATTTTGGACAGTATCGGCGAATCAATGGAGTATCATCCGGTTTTCAAGTATCAGTCAACAGAAAATGTCATCAAGGAAATGCTTTGCTACTGTGCAGGTGGAATAATGCCTCAGGCATCAAGATGCCGGAGCCTGAAAGGAAAAATTCTTGGAATTTATTCTCCGGTAGGAAAATGTCATAAGACCACATTTTCACTTGCACTTGCCAATGCACTGGGAAAAAATGCAAGAGTTTTATATCTTAATCTGGAAGAATATACAGGATTATCGGACAGCCTGCTGCAAAAAGGTAAAAAAAGCCTGTCAGAAATCATGTATATGTACAGACGGGGAAGTTCCGGAATTTCCATGCGTATTCAGGAAATTACCGGACATCTGGGAAGGTTTGATTATATTCCGCCGGTGGACTGTCCGGAGGATGTGGTGGATGTTCTGCCGGAAGAATGGACAACATTCTGTACATATCTGATGGAGAATCTGGATTATGACTTTCTGGTAATTGACATCGGTAATCTTGTAAAAAAGCCGTGGTATTTCTTTGAACTTGCGGACGTGATATTTATACCGGAAGTTAAAGACAGCATGGGAAAAAACAAAATCAAGGAATTCTATGATGACATGAATAACATGGGAAGAGGAATTTTACTGGAGAATGTCAGTATGATTACAATGCCCCATGACACAGAAATGGAGAAAGGTATTCTTTCCATGGAGCAGATCGAGTGGAGCAAGATGGGCGCTTTTGCCAGAAAGGTAGTGAATGAAAGAGGTTTTTAATGAGATTCAGTCTGTTGTAAGGGAAAGAACAGACATGACCCGTGACATGAGTGAAAGTGAGTTAGAGAAAATCATCGATGAAGTGATTCTGGAAATGTCTGCAAAACATCGCATGACACTTCTGGAAAAAGAACAATATGCCAGGGAAATTTTTAATTCCATCCGGAAGCTGGATATTTTGCAGGAACTCATAGAGGATGATTCCATTACCGAAATCATGATAAACGGTCCGGGAAACATATTTTACGAAAAAGACGGCAGAATTTTTCCTTGGGAAAAGAAATTTGAAAATGAAAACAAGCTTTATGACATTGCCCAGCAGATTGCAGCAAAGTCTAACCGTATTGTAAATGAATCCATACCGGTTCTTGACACAAGACTTAGTAATGGTTCCAGGGTAAATATCGTTCTTCCTCCGGTTGCACTGGACGGTCCGGTCATTACCATCCGAAAGTTCTATAAAAGTCCTATTACAATCCCCAGATTAATTCAATTAAATTCCATAACAGAAGAAGCGGCAGAGTTTCTTGAGAAGGCTGTAAAAGCAAGGTATAACATCTTTATCTCCGGTGGGACGGGTTCCGGGAAAACCACCTTCTTAAATGCACTTTCTAATTATATTCCGGCGGATGAGAGGGTCATAACCATTGAAGATTCCGCGGAATTACAGATACAGTCCGTAAAAAATCTGGTCCGTCTGGAAACCAGGAATGCCAATGTGGAAGGAGAAAATGCCATAACCATTCGTGATTTGATTAAGTCCTCTCTTCGAATGAGACCGGATAGAATTGTGGTGGGAGAGGTGCGTGGTGCAGAAGCGGTTGACATGATTACCGCCATGTTGACGGGACATGATGGAAGCCTGTCCACAGGACATTCCAACAGCCCCAGGGACATGCTGACCCGGATTGAAACCATGGTTATGATGGGAATGGATATTCCGCTTGCGGCAATAAAAAACCAGATTGCATCTGCAATCGATATCATTGTGCATCTGGGGAGACTAAGGGATAAATCCAGAAAAGTTCTATTCATTGAAGAGGTGGAAGGAATTGTAGATGGAGAAATAAAGCTAAATCCTTTATTTACGTTTGAGACATTAGGTGAAAAAGAAGGAAAAATCGTGGGAAAACTCATGAAGCAAAAGAAACTGATTCATGATGAGAAAATGAAGGGAGCAGGATTATGGGAAGATTAAGAAAATTTGCAGGAGAGAAATTCTGTTATGAATTTACCCGTAAGGAACTGATATGGGGAATCCTTGAGGGAATGCTTTCGATTCTGGCCACATCGGTGTTATTTTTTGATCATTGGATTGCTGTGGTATTTCTTACCCCTTATCTGCATTTTTATCTAAAAAGAAAAGAAGGGCAGAAAAAGAAGAAAGAACAAATGATGACGAGTGCGCAGTTTAAGGATGGAATGCTGGCAATCAGTACGGCGCTTGCTGCGGGATATTCCGTGGAAAATTCCTTTCGGGAGGCGGCGCAGGAACTGGATCAGCTTTATGGGGAAACTTCCGTTATGGTGAAGGAATTTAAAAAGATTGCAAGAAAGATTGAGTTTAATGAGAATGTGGAGGATGCACTGGAGGAAATGGCAGGACAACTTAATCTGGAAGAGGCAGTATATTTTGCGGAAGTATTCCGTTTTGCCAAACGCAGCGGAGGGAATCTAATAGAAATCATTACCAAAACAGCGCGCAATATCAGTGACAAAATCAGTGTAAGAGAAGATATAGATGTCTTAATCAGTGGCAAGAAAATGGAGCAGAAGATAATGAATTTAATGCCTTTTGGAATCATTGCATATCTGCGGATGGGAGCATATGAATTCATATCTCCGATGTATGGAAATATTCTGGGTATATGTGTCATGGCAGTCTGTCTTGTACTTTACATGGCAGCCAGAATGTTATCGGAAAAAATTGTGGAGATAAATGTATAGGAGGAAACGCATGATTGTATGTCTGGTAATGATATTGATTATTGGAACATGGTGGATAAAGCACCGTAAATGCAGGAAAGATTTGTTTGATAGTCTGCCTCGGAAGGGAAACGAATTAAAGTTTTTGTATCCGGCGGCATATGGACTTTTGTTAAAGTTTAAAGAGCATGACATTACATTTTCAAGCCGGCATAGAAAAAAGCAGATAGAGAATCTGAATGTTACGGCAGAAACGAAAGATACGGAAACTTTGTATAACATAAGAAGAATTTCCATGGCAATGCTGGTGATTCTGGCTGCGGCAGTCATGGGGCTGTTGTATGACATATCACAGAAGGATTCCGGCAAAATAATAAATTATATTGTAAACAGACCATCATATGGTATGGATAAGGTAAAAATTGATTTTGCTGCCAATGGAAAAGAGTTATCCGCAGAAATCCATGCCATGGAGTATTCACCGGAGGAGATGCAAAAGAATTTTATAGGAGCATATGAATATCTTTTGGAGAATATAAAGCAGGAAAATGAATCCTTGCACAATGTAACCGGAAACCTAAATTTATTAACCTATATTGAACAATATGCAATAAATGTAAGCTGGATGTCGTCTGCGCCGGAAGTGATTGATGTTTATGGAAATGTTAATAATTATGAGTATTCGGAGGAAATGAGCCAGGATGTGGTGCTTACGGCAGTTCTTTCATATCTGGATTATGAATGCAGCTATGAAATAGAGGTCTGCGTTACGGCACCGGACTTAACAAAAGAGGAACTTTTTGTAAGAAATCTGTCTTTGATGATAAAAGAGAATGATAACGCAAATCGGACCGAAAAGGTGGTACGGTTTCCTGAGAATGTGGACGGAATAAGGGTGGAATACGAAGAGAAAAAAGAGAATTATACCATTATCTTATTGCTGCTTGGACTGGTGGCAGCAGGAATGATTTTCCCAGGCATGGATAAAGACCTGGATGGGAAAATAAAAGAACGGAATAAACAGATGCTTATGGATTATTCGGAAATTGTTTCAAAGCTAAATATCCTGTCCGGTGCAGGAATGAGTATTTTTAAGGCGTGGGAGAAAATAGTAAGGGATTATGAAAAGAAAAATGGAAAGAAAAGGTTTGCTTATGAAGAAATGAAGATTACATATCATGAAATTCAGTCAGGTATTTCAGAAAGCAATGCGTATTCCAATTTTGGAAAACGTTGTAATATACATGAATATTTAAAATTAGGAGCATTGCTTGAACAAAATGCAAAGAAAGGAGGGAAGGGATTGTCAAAAATGCTGGAAGAGGAATCCATGCAGGCATTTGAGCAGCGGAAAAACCTGGCGCGAAAACTTGGGGAAGAGGCTGGAACGAAGATGTTATTTCCAATGATTATCATGCTTGCAATTGTAATGGTAATTGTCCTCATTCCGGCGTTTACATCATTTGGAATGTAAGGAGGTGAAGAAATGCTAAAGAAGATGAAAGAAGCATTAAAGAGTAATGCGGGAATGGGCGTTATTGAAGTAATTCTTATTATTGTCGTTTTAATCGGTCTGGTAATTATCTTTAAAAGTCAGATTACATCTCTTGTAAATAATATCCTTTCTAAAATAACAACACAGGCAAACAGAATCTAAAACGGAGGTGATTACGTGGAAAAAAAGCAAATGAACGCCCAGATTACAATTTTTGCAAGTCTGGTATTTGGAATCATGATTTCTTTGTTTGTGGTAATGATTGAATCAGCTGTAAGTGCAGGAGCTAAAACCAGAATCAACAGTATTGTGAATGTGGGGGTACAGTCACTTTTTTCCCAGTATTCACGTCCACTCCTTGAGAAATATGAAATATTTGGAGGAGTAATCGGCAGTCAGGAAGATATTCTGGATTATCTAAATCGCTATATCTATGAAAACTGCAGCCGGGATTCAAAATCCCTGTTTGGATTGGATTTTGACCCGTATGGTATCCGGCTTTCCGAAACAAATCTCATGGAATGTAACATGCTGACAGATAACAATGGGGAGTATTTTTATGAAGAGATTATAGAGTATATGAAATACGGTCAGTTTGATGACAGTATCATGGAGTTTGTTCCGGAAATGCTGGAAGTATCCGGACAGGAAACGGTGGAAACGGTCAGTGGGGAGTTAACACAAAGGCAGAAAGAAGCAGCAAAGATAGACGCAAAAGTCTTAAAACTTCTCATGTATATAGAGGGGGTTAAGACTACGTCCAGTGGTTTTGTCCAGTTCTTTGGAAAGCTTTCGGGAGCAGATTCCTTTGTAAAAAAAATCTGTGTTAATGGCACGAATTACGGTCAGACCGGAGTATATAACCAGATGGTTTATGATGCGGTTAAATCCCATTATTATGATATCATTACGGAACTTGAGGGCTTAAAGGGCGATCTTGACATGATTATTGCCATATATAATCACCCGCTGACTAAGGGAGTATTTGCAGATGAAGGATTCCGGTGGCATGCGGGAGAGATTTTATCGGTAGTTACGCAGACCATTGAAAAAACAGATATGGCACTGGAAATCGTTGAGCAGATTGAGAGGGATAAAGATACGCTCTCAAAGAATCTAAAACAGTCCAGAGCAGTTATGGAAAATGGGCGGGAAAGTATGAAGGAGGAGGTTGCAGAATCTTTTTCACAGGAATTTATCGAACTGGAAAAATATGCTCTGACGGATGGTAATTCATTATGCGACATTACGGATATCAGACAAAAACTTATGGATAATAAGGGGATTCTATGGGAAATGCAGAATGCCGTGGGTGGTCTTTTGGGATGTGGAATGGATATTGATTCCATCGGAATGGTTTATGGAGAAATTGATGCCTGCATGGAATTATGCAGAAAATATCATGCGTCAGACATGGTTTTTCATTATGAAGGTATTACATTAGGAAAAGGAAAGAGTCTGGAATTAATTGAAAAAATTAAAAATGTATTTTCCAATAACGTACTTGGCCTTGTTTTAGAAGATCAAAAACAGGTTTCTGCAAAGAAAATAGATTATACGGATTTATCATCCATGAAATGTCCGGCAGATGATTCCGGGAGCAGTATTAATCTTAGTCCCAAAGCTTTGTACAGGGACTTTCTCTATAACAAATATGTGGACAGTAATTTTTCCTGTTATACAAATCCCAATATGAATGGATTTCTTGAATATGAAATGGAATATATTCTTGGAAATCAAAACAGTGATAAGGAAAATCTTAAAGAAACGGTGGGAAAACTTTTGGTATTACGGTATGTAACAGACTTCTCTCATATTATCTGTGATATGGAGAGAAAGCAGGAATGCCTGCAAATGGCAGCCGCATTGCTGGGTTTTACCGGAGTATTGGGAATTATCAAGGCAGGACAGTTTTTACTGATGATGGCGTGGTCTTATGGTGAGGCAATTAATGACATAAAAATTCTTATGTCTGGAGGACGCATCTCATTAAAAAAGACAGCTGCTAACTGGGAAACGGGACTGGATGATATTGTGGAAAAAAAGATTATTGGAAGGGATAAAAGCCATCAGGATGAAGACGGGCTTACTTATAATGAGTATTTACAGCTTTTGCTGTTTTTGGAAAATAAGGAAAAGAAGATTTTCAGGACGATGGATGTGATGGAGCTTAACATGATATCCCGGGGATACCCGCATATTCGCATGTATCAATACCTTTATTCTGTCAGGGGTACTTCCCTGTTTTCATACCGGGGTGGCAGACAGGAGTATGCGCAGGAGTTTGAATTTCATTACTAAAAGGTTTGGAGGTGGATGGAAATGCCCTTTTGGAACAAGCAAAAAAAATTAAAAAGAAAGGAAAAGCATATAGAAAAAAGCATTCAGTCTAAAAAAATTGTCAACATACTTCCCCCTTATTTAAAAAAAGCCAAAAGGGCAGTTCTATCTGCCTCAATGACTGTGGAAGCAGCATTTATTATTCCCCTTTTTGTTTTTTTCTCCATTATCATGATTTATGTCATGAATCTGATTAATTTCCAGAACAGAGTCAATGAGGGCATATATGATACGGTAAGAACATTATCTAAGCTGGAATATAATGCTTTAGGAAGTGCAAATGATATCTCTGCCATGGCACTTCTTCATGCCCAGTTAAAGGAAGAAGCTGTGGATAATATGGGAATTAGGGGAGGAAGGCTGGGGATAACTTCATTTCAATCGGAATTTGAAGGGGAGGATATTAATTTTACCGTGAATTATACGATTGGTGTTCCTTTTGACTTCCTTGGAATTGCGGATTTTAACTGCATGCAAAGGCTTTGTGTCAGAAAATGGATTGGAAATGAAGACAAAGGAAGCGACAGTGATTATAAGCAGAACCGGGAAGAAAGAATGGTTTATATCACGGAAACCGGAACCGTATATCATCTGGACAGAAATTGTACATATCTTATGCTGTCACGGAAAAGTATTTCCCTGGATGAACTTAAGGAACAGCGGAATCTGGATGGCGGCAGATATCACGCCTGTGAATTATGTTCCGGTAACGGCAGCAATAAAAATATTGTATATATTACGGACTGGGGAGACCGGTATCATGCGGATGTTAATTGCAGTGGTTTAAAAAGAAGTGTTATGACAGTACCGTATGCTTCTGTGGCAGATTGGTCTGAGTGTAGCAGATGTGGAGGATTATAGGAAAATGATAATACATATTTTGGAAATTATGTTTTTAACATGGGAGTCATTGGAAGATTTAAAATGTCAGAAATTAAGTGTATATTCCCTTGGACTATTTATGACATTAGGATTTGCTGTCAGGATTTTTTATCAGAAAACCAGTATAAGAGAAATTATAATTGGCATGACAGTGGGACTTATTGTAATTCTGATAGCAAAGCTTACAGGAGAAGCTATTGGATATGGGGATGGAATGGTTATATTAATAACCGGAATCTATTCGGGGATGAAAATGACAGTATGTACGCTTTTTCTGGCGTTTCTTGTAATGATGACCGTCGCAGCAGTTCTAATATGGAGAAGAGGATTTCATTATAATGCAAGGCTTCCTTTTGTTCCCTGTATTCTTCTGGGATATATCGGAGGGCTGGTCATATGAAGCTTAGAGGGTCAGCAACGATTGAGGCAGCAGTCATTATACCGTTATTTACAATTATAGTGGTATTTATTATCGGACTGGCAGTGGATTGCCATGATACAGCAGTCATAAACTGTGCATCCGGAAAATTGTGCATGAAAGCAGAATTTTCCGGATTTAGCCAGGGCAGATATGATACTGCTCTTTTGAAGGAATTGTCCGGGACGGGAACTGCATATATCAAGGAAAAGGTAATAAAAAACAGTGGTGTAATACAAATAGAAGAAACGTTACTAAACATTGAAACAGGATATTCTTCAATTGAAAAGAATAATCCCGTGGAATATGTACGGTTAACGGATGCAGCAAAAAAATTAATTGGAAAAGGAGGAAATGAAAATGTTTCAGACAAAAATCATAAATGACATGAATGCAAAATACTTACTGATTACATCGGATGAAATTGCAGTATCAGGATATGAGAATAAGATGTTTGAATATAATGCGATTAAGGGATTTCTTCCTTTTTCCATAAGCTGTATAAATAATAATGTTACTTATCAGTATAAAATCATGAATTATGAGAACCTGAAAGGACTCTTTTTTAATCGGACATTTGAAATGGAAGATATGAAAAAGATTTTCTCATCCATAATATCCGTTGGGCAGAGGGCAATGGAATATCTGCTGGATATGGATGCCATTCTGCTGAATCCGGAATACATTTTTTTAAATGATGAGGAATTTTTGTTTTGTTATTTTCCGGGAGTTGGACAGTCTTTTTATAAAGGAATCCGGCAGCTGATGGAGTATATTCTGGAACGGTTAAACCATAATAATCAGGAAACAGTCATGCTGGCATATGGGTTGTATCAAAAGATTCTAAAGAATAATTTTACAATGGAAAATCTGATGGAGGAATTTGTAAAATCGGAAGAAAAGCCGTTACAGAAGTTGACATTTCTTCCGGATGACGTAAAAACATTGCCGGATAAAACACTGAAAGCAGAAAAAGAGGATACTAAAGAGCAGGAGGAAAAGATTTGGGAAGAAAAAGAAGCAGATATCGAAAAGCTGGAAGAAGAGCTTGAAAAGAAACCGGTTAAGAAAACATTAAAAAATAAGAAGAAAAAAAGCCTTAAGAATTTTTTTGAATGGAAGAATACAATAAAGCCACGGTGGGAAACATCACATAACACTGTTCTGCTGGCAGAAGAAAATCCTTATGGTGCAACTCGGCTGTTAAACGGAAAGATGCTGATGAATCAGGGAAATGGAAAGGATATACTGCTTACAGACCTGCCTATACATGTTGGCAATATGTCAGGAGATGCAGAATGTAAAATTGATAATATCATGGTAAGCAGAAATCATGCTGTCCTTACGATGGAATGTGGAATCTATTATGTAGAGGATAATGATTCCACAAACGGAACATTCGTTAATGGAAGCCGTATCCCTCCATATGAACCGATTCAGATAAAGGAAGGGGATATGGTCTGCTTTGCCAATGAAAAGTATTGCTTAAATTGACATAAAAGTTAATTAATGGTATGTTTTATATATCTAAAAAGGATAATTAACGGAGTGTCAAATGATTGATTTTATACAGGAAAAGCTTCAGGAAGCAGGATATAAAAGAATTGGCGTAAATTATCCGGATGTGGCATTATACTGCAGGGCATATCCGGGCAGATGTTATGTCCTGAATATTGTTGATTATAAAAATCCTGCAGAAAGTCTGTTGAATACAGAGGCACTTGTTTCGTTAAATAATTCTGTGGTTTCTTTTTTGAAAAATAAGGGATTTGCAGAAGTAGATGTTATTCATCTGATTGTTACATATAGTGAGTATGTTGCGGAAGATCTGGCAGGCGGACGGATTCATTACTGGGTGCTGGACAATTATCATGATTCGTTTATCATACCTTACGGTCAGCCGGAAAAACTGGACAATGCAGATGTAATCATACGTCAGGCAATCGGTTTAAAGACATATCCTTCAGAAAATATAACCGGAATGGAAAAGGTAAAAAAGAAAAAAAAGCCGGTTAAGATTCTTACCATGAATAATCTGATGATATTTATTAATATAATAGTATTCATGATTCTGGAATCGCTTGGTTCCACGCAGAATTCGTATTTTATGCTGGAGCATGGAGCATTTTACTGGCCGTCAATTAAGATCCATGGTGAAATCTACCGTTTTTTTACCTGCATATTCATACATTTTGGATTTTCTCATTTGTTTGGGAATATGATTGTTTTGTTTTTTCTTGGAGATAATCTGGAAAGGGCGGTAGGGAAAATAAAATATGTCATTATATATCTTGCAACCGGACTGGCGGGTTCACTGGTATCCTGTATTTATTATCTGATTATTGATGAATATGTATTGTCAGGAGGCGCATCCGGAGCCATATTTGGTGTAGTGGGAGCGTTAGTATATATTGTAACGGCCAACAGGGGCAAATTAGAAGATTTGGATTCTTTCCGGTTAATTCTTTTTGTTGCATTCTCTTTCTATTCCGGATTTACAAGTACGGGGGTGGATAATGCAGCACATGTGGGAGGTTTTGTTGCCGGACTCATTTTAGGAAAATTTCTTTATAAAAAGTCGGAGCAAATACAATATTGAATCTGAAATGAAAATGTATTAAACTATTTACCATACGATATGGAGGTAGCCATGAAAATTAATATATATTATGGTGGACGCGGACTTGTGGATGATCCGTCCATTGCAGTGATTAACAAAATACAGGAAGTTTTGGAAGAATTAAGGGTTACGGTATCAAAATATAATTTATATGAGATACGAAACGGTATCACAACCCTGCCACTGACTTTAAAAGAGGCAGATGCAGTAATCCTTTCCACAACGGTGGAATGGCTTGGAATCGGAGGTTTCATGCAGCAATTTCTGGATGCCTGCTGGTTATATGGGGATAAATCCCGAATCAGTAACATTTATATGTTTCCGATTGTTATGTCAAAAACCTATGGGGAACGTCAGGCATATGCCACACTAGTGGATTCCTGGGAAATTCTGGGTGGAAAGACCTGCAATGGTCTTAGTGCTTATGTGGACGATTCAACGGATTTTGAATTTAATAAGGAATATGCCACAATTATTGAAAAAAAGGCAGAAGAGATTTACCGGACGGTATCTCAGAAGGCAGTAATGCTGCCAAGCAGTAATAAAGCCCTGCAAAACCTGATGAAGGATACCATTAATTTTACGCCGCAGGAAAGCGAACAGCTTTCAAAGTTTGTTTCAGATGAAGAATTTGTGCAGACCCAGAAGAAAGACATAGAGGAACTTTCCTCCTTATTTAAGGACATGCTTGTGGATGAGGCAAATGGAGGAGATGAGTACTACACGTCTGTGTTAAAGAAGGCTTTTCGGCCTCAGCAGGGTGTAAATGCTTCCTATTACCTGATTATTGATGATAAGAAAAAATCTGTGGTAGTAGATGTAAAGATGGGCAAGCTGGACTGTAAGCTTGGCGTTAAAGAAAATGCAGATATTGTTGCCAAGCTTAAGAAAGATACTTTTGATAAAATTGTGAATGGAAGAATGACCTTCCAGAGAGCATTTATGACAGGAGATATTACAGCAAGGGGCAATTTAAAAACCATAAAATTGTTTGACGAATTATTTCAATTCGGCAAATAATTCTGTAACGGAAGAAGAATGGTGACCTGAGAACCGGCACTTGTGTTGGAGAATTTCAGGTTGCCATTATGTTTATATATGACAGTGGAGGCAATGGAAAGCCCCAGTCCGGAATGATTTTTCTTGTCGGTTTCAAAAGGAAGGGCGGCTTTTTCAAGCATTTCTTCTGAAAAACCATGACCGGTATCGGCAATGCAGACTTCCATGAAATTGCCGGATACAGAAGATTGTATGGTGATGTTTACGGAATCAGGAGGGCAGGCTTCCACGCAATTGGTAAGAATAGCGCAAAAAGCACTGCAAATGTGATCAGCATTACACCAAAGAAGGGATTGTTCTGCCGGAATAGTGTCTTTGAGAGTGATAGTCAGTGTTAATTCTGAAAACTTTTCCCGTGTGGTACGAATGGTTTTTTTCAGAATCTCTTTTATGCTTTTTTCGCAAAGATCTCCATTTGTGAAGCTGTAACGGAACTGGGCAATTTCGTCAAAAAGCTGAATAAGATTTCCGCTGCTTAATTCGATTTTCTGAAAATAGGGATTCTGTGCCATGGAAGGGTCTGTCATGGTAATCAGCTGACAATAGCTGGAAATAAGTCCGGCATGATTTCTTAAGTCATGGCATCCCAAGGATGCGCTTTTCAGGGCGAAATCTGTTATTTTCCGGATTAAATCATAGACTTCTTTGTTGGTTTCACGCAGTTCGTTTATTTTCTGGTAATCTTCATACTTTAACATTTTTTCCACCTCATTTTTTGATAAATGTATCATACTATTTGCAGGGTTCGTTGTAAAGAAGGAAAAAATATGTTATTTTAGAAACGTAACAAAAATTTATGGTATAGTAATTATTTTTTATGGTAAAGGAGTAGTTGGCATGAAAAAAGAAGATTGTATTTTTTGCAAGATTGCAAATGGAATCATACCGTCACCGGCCATTTATGAGGACGAGGATTTTAAGGTAATTTTAGACAGGGGACCGGCTTCAAAGGGTCATGCGCTGGTGCTTCCGAAAGAGCATTTTGACAATGTATTTTCAATGGATGAGGAGCATGCGGGGAAAGTATTTAAGGTGGCAGCCAGAGTTGCCTGTGCCATAAATGCTTCCTTTGATTGTGATGGAATCAATATTCTTCAAAATAACGGAGAGGCAGCAGGACAGAGTGTATTTCATTTTCACATGCATATCATTCCACGGTATAAGGATGATAAGATTAGCCTTGGCTGGACTCCCGGTGAGATAACAGATGAACAGGTGGCCGAATTTGCGGACACAATCCATAAGAATATGAATTAATGTTTGCAATTAA
Organism: Thermoflexaceae bacterium; assembly: GCA_029226085.1. Classification (GTDB taxonomy): domain Bacteria; phylum Bacillota; class Clostridia; order Lachnospirales; family Lachnospiraceae; genus MGBC120314. The sequence goes on along the minus strand of JAQXXN010000092.1, from coordinate 1,062 downwards.
GGTACTGTCAAGATATAATTATTTAATATACGTATTTGATGCAGACAGATTTAGACGTGGCATCGGAAGTGGAGGTTAATAATGATTAATTTAAGTAAATCAGGAGCATATCTTGTAAATGGCATAGATGTTGTTGAAGACAATGATGAAGCTGCGGCAAGAATTGCATCAATGACAGGAACAGCGCCGGATAAGCAGGAAGCTGCCCAGAATACAATGGCGTATGGCATTTTGAAGAAGCATAATACGTCAGACAGCATGGTTAAGCTTAAAATCAAGTTTGATAAGCTTACTTCCCATGATATTACATTTGTAGGTATTATTCAGACGGCTAGAGCATCAGGACTTGAGAAATTCCCGATTCCTTATGTTCTTACCAATTGTCATAATAGTTTATGTGCGGTAGGTGGAACGATTAATGAGGATGACCACATGTTTGGTCTTACCTGTGCCAAAAAGTATGGTGGAGTTTATGTGCCACCTCATCAGGCAGTTATTCACCAGTATGCGAGAGAAATGCTGGCAGAATGCGGTGCGATGATTCTGGGCTCCGACTCCCATACCCGTTACGGTGCCCTTGGTACAATGGCTATCGGCGAAGGCGGTGGAGAACTGGCAAAGCAGCTGCTGAATAAGACATACGATGTGGCAATGCCGGGTGTTGTGGGAATTTATCTTACCGGGGAACCGGCAAAGGGTGTAGGCCCACAGGACGTTGCACTTGCCATTATTGGTGCCGTATTTGCCAATGGATATGTAAAGAATAAGGTCATGGAATTTGTGGGACCGGGTGTTTCAAAGCTGAGTGCAGATTACAGAATCGGTATCGATGTAATGACGACAGAAACAACCTGTCTTTCTTCCATCTGGACAACGGATGATAAGATTAAGGAATTTTATGAGATTCACGGAAGAAGTGAATGTTATAAGGAGCTTGCACCGGGTAAGGTTGCGTACTATGATGGTATGGTTTATGTGGATTTAAGTACCATTAAACCGATGATTGCAATGCCGTTCCATCCAAGTAATGTATATACCATTGAAGAGTTAAATGCCAATCTG
>JAQXXN010000091.1 GCA_029226085.1 Thermoflexaceae bacterium | reverse complement strand
TGGCCCCCTTAAATCACAGGTACAATCAAGGCATGCTGCCTCAATTACACGGGAGCAAGGAATAAATATATCACAAAGATAGATGATATCATAAGTTTCCTAAAAAATCAAGCATTTTTCTTTTTTAATTCCTTTGTATTTTTTTCTACAAGTTTTCTTGCAACCATTACCTGATGACCGCATCCAAGACATTTCAGCCGGAAATCCGCACCAACGCGCAGGATTTCCCATTCACTGTTCCCACAGGGATGAGGCTTTTTCAACCTAACGACATCCCCGACTTCATATTCATACGCCATTACAATGCACCAAAAACCTTTCCCAAAGAATCATTGATTAACAAATCCGCCCTTCTGTCATACGGAGTTTCCGATTTATTGACAAGTATCAGTTTGTTTCCATTGTAATAATCAATCAGTCCGGCTGCCGGATAAACTCCCAGCGATGTTCCACCCACAATGAGTACATCTGCCTCTCTGATATATTTGACAGCAGACGTTATGTCATGGTCGTTTAATCCCTCCTCATACAGAACCACATCCGGCTTAATCATACCAGAGCAGCTGCATCTTGGAATTCCCTCAGATTCGGTTATCGCATCCAGTCCATAGAACTTCTGACACCTTGTGCAATGATTTTTATGAATGGTACCATGCAGTTCAATGACATTCCTGCTTCCCGCCATCTGGTGGAGCCCATCAATATTCTGTGTTATGACCGCCTTTAATTTTCCTTCCTGCTCCAGTCTGGCAAGTACCATGTGAGTAACGGACGGCTTTGCATCCCGGTATATCATCTTATCCCGGTAAAAACGATAAAACTCCTCCGGTTCACGCAGATAAAAGCTGTGGCTTAATATGGTTTCCGGCGGATATTTATATTTCATGTTATAAAGTCCGTCCGTACTGCGGAAATCCGGAATCCCGCTTTCTGTTGAAACTCCTGCCCCGCCAAAAAAAACAATATTATCGGATGCATTTACAATGTCCACAAATTCCCTGATTTTATCTTCCATATTCTTACCCCTGTAACAGATAAAGATTCTAATATAATTTATCCGGATACTTTCCCGATGCAATTAATTCCTTAATGGATGCCACCACAACCGGCTTATCCTCTTTATATGTAACACCTACCCATTTATCCTTGGACTCCAGCACCTTAACCCGTGCCTTATTATTCTTTACCAGTCCGTCAACGATTGTCGGAAGCAGATATTCCTGTTTTCCGCCCTCCTTAAGATTGGATAAAAATGCTGCAAAGCCGTTCTCCAGTTCATTGAAGAAATCCGGTTCAAATCCCCACATGTTCATTGACACACGGCTTTCCACGTCTATTTTAACCAGCTCACCGTTTCTTTCACAGGCAGCTCCATCGGCAGTCTTTATGATGCCCGATGTCTCATCCACTGCAATCAGGTTACCTTCTTCATCTGCACGGCAGATTCCCCTGGTAACTGCTCCGTTATCACTTAATGTATTCTTGAGAATAAAGCCTACCATGGAAATATTATACTGCCCCTCAAAATGATTTTCTTCCACCAGATAATCATGAAGCGTCTTAAATGAATCCTTACCATAATAATCGTCTGCATTAATAACCGCAAAAGGCTCATTAATCAGTTCTTTACATGCCAGAATTGCCTGTCCCGTTCCCCACGGTTTTGTTCTTCCTTCCGGCACGGTAAAGCCTTTTGGAAGATCATCGATTTCCTGAAATGCATATTCTACCGGAACAACTTTTTCAATTCTGTTTCCGATTACTTCCCTGAATACTTCTTCCAGATCCTTTCTGATGACAAATACCACTTTGTCAAATCCGGCTTCCATGGCATCATAAATCGAGTAATCCATGATAATTTCCCCATTCGGTCCAACCGGTTCTAACTGCTTGATTCCGCCCCCAAAGCGGCTGCCAATTCCTGCCGCCATAATTACTAATGTTGTTTTCTTCATCTTCTCTCACCATCTCTTTTTTGGAAATTAACTACTATTTTTTGCATATAATGATATTTTATCATCCCATAAAACACTTGTAAATAAGAAAGCTTTTGATTATACTATATTAGTTGGATATAATGTTATCCACGCATTTTATTTTATATGGAGGTAAAATCAAATGACTAAAATAAATGTTATTTCCGGTTTTCTCGGTGCAGGAAAAACGACTTTAATTAAGAAGCTGATTGCAGAAAGTTTTAAGGGTGAAAAAGTTGTCCTTATTGAAAATGAATTTGGTGAAATCGGTATTGATGGCGGCTTTTTAAAGGATGCCGGTATCGAAATTACCGAAATGAATTCCGGATGTATCTGCTGTTCTCTTGTTGGTGACTTTGGCACAGCTCTTGCAGATGTTATTACAAAGTTTGCACCGGACAGAATCATTATCGAACCTTCCGGTGTCGGTAAATTGTCCGATGTAATGAAGGCAGTTGTTAATATTGCCCAGTCCCAGCCTGTTGAACTGGACAGTTCCATTACCGTTGCTGATGCCAATAAATGCAAGATGTACATGAAAAACTTTGGTGAATTCTTCAATAACCAGATTGAAAATGCAGATACCATTGTTCTTAGCCGTACACAATCTGTTTCCGATAAAAAGCTGGAGGAAGCCGTATCGCTTCTTCGCACCAAAAATGAAAAAGCTGCCATCATTACCACCCCTTGGGATGTTCTAAGCGGTGATATTATTCTGGAAGCAATGAATAAAAAGAATTCTCTTGCCGAAGAACTCATGAAAGATGCTGATGTATGTCCGGAATGCGGTCACCATCATGAACACGAGCATGAGCATCACCATGACCACGATCATGAACACGAACACCACCATGACGAAGAATGTGGCTGCGGACATGACCATCACCATCATCACGCAGATGAAGTCTTTACCAGCTGGGGAAAAGAAACGCCTCACAAGTATAGCAAAGAAGACATGGATTCCATTCTTGACAAGCTTGCTAATTCAGATGCATATGGACAGATTCTTCGTGCAAAAGGTATCGTCCCAAATGTAGACGGTACATTCCTTTATTTTGACCTTGTTCCAGGCGAGTATGAAATCCGTGAGGGACAGCCAGATTATACCGGTAAGCTATGTGTAATCGGTTCAAATCTCAAGGAAGATGAACTGGAAACATTATTTCAGTTAAGATAATTGCTGCAAATTGATTTATTTGTTGATTCCGGCACCGTTTTTACGGTGCCGTTTCGTAGAAAGGAAAGATTTTAATGGATATCCCAGTATTTTTATTTTCCGGTTTTCTTGAAAGCGGAAAAACGACTTTTATTCGTGACACCCTGGAAGACCCGGGCTTTACGGAAGGAGATAAGATTCTTCTTCTGGTCTGTGAAGAAGGCGAAGAAGAATATGACGAAAAACAGCTTTCCGCTTCCAATACCGTAATTGAATATATTGAAGATGAAGAATCTTTTACGGAATCTCTCATTGCTTCATTTGCCCTAAAACACAGCCCGAAAAAAGTTATTATTGAATGGAATGGTATGTGGCGACTTGAAAAACTGATGACCATGAAGCTTCCGAAGAAATGGCAGATTGTCCAGATGATTACCACGGTTGCTGCTCCGACCTTTGACTTATATCTTAACAACATGCGTTCCGTTATAATGGAGCAGTTTACCAATTCCGACATGGTAATTTTTAACCGCTGTGATGAAAATACCAAAATTGGCTCTTACCGCAGAAATGTAAAAGCGGTAAATCCGGCAGCTCAGGTTTACTTTGAAAATGCAGATGGTACGGAACCGGATAAAAACGATACGCTTCCTTATGACATTAATGCGGACGTTATTGAGCTTGAAGATGAAGATTTCGGAATATGGTTTGTGGATGCAATGGATGAACCAGAAAAATATGCAGGAAAAACCATTGTTACAAAGGCACTTGTTTATAAAAACATGCGTCTTCCGGAAGGTACATTCATACCTGGCAGATATGCCATGACCTGCTGTGCGGATGACGTTCGTTTCATTGGTCCTTTCTGCAAGAGCCTGCTTACCACCGATGAGAAAATTCGTCGCTTAAAGAAAAACGAATGTATCAAACTGACTGCAAAGGTTGTTGTGGAAGACTGTAAATTCTACAAAGGTGAAGGTCCTGTACTGTATGCTTCCGAAATTGAACCAGCTGCTCTTCCGAAGAATGAATTTGTTTATTTTAACTAGTACCACCTTTGGAATAATTAATTCGATAGTTTTATATAATAAAAGAGATATGCCATTCATAAAATGGCATATCTCTCTGTTTTTATGGAAATATATTAATTTATATCATAATCAATTGCTATACTGTTTTCCACAACCTGATGCATGTATTTCTTTACTACATTAACATGGTAAGGATCATTTTGATATTCCTCAAGCACTGTTCTGTTTTCTAATTGCACCTGAAGAATCACATCATATGAACGGCCAGAATGTAAAAAATCCGTTCCTACCGTTATTTCCTTTATCATTGGAACATTGTCCTTCATGCCCATCAGCACTTCTTTGGCCTTTAACCGATTTTCTTCCGTAGAATCCTTTAATTTAAAACAAACAACATGATTTATCATATATTTTCCTCCTAATTGTTCTTACTTTGTCATCAATATGGTTTTAAGTATATATTTTTTCCTTTTACATTACAAGGCTTTCCAAAGATATTTCATAAAAAAAGCTAATGTTATAAATCACATCAGCTTCTTAAAGAGGCGACAACCAGATTCGAACTGGTGATGACGGTGTTGCAGACCGGCGCTTGTTTCCGTCCTTGTCCTTCCAGTCGCGCAGCTGCAATCTACCGTCCACGACCGCCATGCTGCCCTTGAAGAAATATCCGCTTACAAAATCAGCGGTTCCCTTCCA
>JAQXXN010000090.1 GCA_029226085.1 Thermoflexaceae bacterium | reverse complement strand
ACTAGCAGTTACTATTTCATTCAAAGAAAAAATAGTAATACACTTAATATTTGAGAAAGATTGTTTTAGTATGGGGAAGTTTGTTATGAATTATTATGCTGTTCTACAAGTTGACGAAAAGGCATCTCAAGAAGAAATAAAGCAGGCATACCATAAAATGGCTCGATTATTTCATCCGGATAATTTTAATGGTTCACAGAATGCTGCAGCAGAGCAGATGGAAAAAATAAACGAAGCGTATGCTGTATTGTCTGATATTCAGAAAAGACAAGCTTATGATATGCTATTGAATAATTCCAGGGAGGAACCAGTCACAACTGATTCAAGAATGGAAAGTGTTAAAAAGGGTAATGTAGATGAGCCTGTGTTAGACAGAAAGAAAAATAAAGAATCTTCTTGTCTTACAAAAATTTTTGAATGGATTATCTGCATCGCAGTAGGATGTTTTGTTTTTAACTACTTCCATATTGGTGAAAAAGTGAAATCTTTTATTGGAAGCAGCACTCCTATAGAGCAAGGTAAAACGGATTCTGTATCAACCAAAAAACAAATGGATCCAGATGAATTAGTGGAAACTTATTTGGAATACATCCGTAGAGGTGACGATATAAGTGCCAATAGTTTTTTCACAGTTTCCGCGGATGATAACTTTCAAACCTGTACGGTGAGCGAGTACAACCAAACAGTAACAGGTATGTATTATGGTTTTGAAGATGATATACCTACGTATCCGCTGTTTGAAGAGATTCGTAATTTTGAATATAGTATTAACGGTGTTGAATTAAGCCAAGATGGAAACTCTGCAAAGGTATATCTTGACATCCAAAATTGTGATGTGGCATTGATTTTTGGATTGATTCTTCAGGCAGATGAGGGAGAAAACATTTTAGAAAACATGGATGACTCGGAATTGCAAAAACTATTGCGGATTGCAATTTCTAAATATAAAACTACATGTTTGATCTCGACAAATGCAACTTTTACAGTTAAGAAAATGCAAGATGGCGTATGGGGAATAGACAGTATTAGTCCATTAAAAGATTTCTCTACAGTCTTAACAGGACAAGCTGCTGATTTAATTATGAGTCTAAATGGAGAAATAAATGTAGATGGGGAAGATGAATATGTAGATGATGAAGTAGATTATGAGGATGATTTGTTAAATTAACGATTCTATTTTAAGCGGAGGAATGAATATATGTATCAATTTGTTATACCATTTGATGAGATTATGGAGATGTTAAATGAAAACATATTGTTTTGTAGCTCAATTACCCTTCCAAGAAAATTAAATGAGCCATTGAGACCTGATAGGGATATGTGGAAGTTCATGTTAGAGGAGCTTACGTTTGGGGATGTATTATATATGCTGTTGGAAGAAGATATGTTCCATGAGCCTTTGGGATTTTTTCCGATTGTGTTTTGTATGCACGAAGAGTATAACAAGGAAAAATATAACTTGGAAAAAATTTATAATTTGGTAGATTATAAGCCGCATGGAAATGAGCAGGCAGTGTTCTTTGTTGATACATCTGTAATGTGTAACAGGACAGATGGTATTTTATTCACTACAAAGGCAATATATAGAAAATCAAAGGGTGTAATAAAGTATGAAGCAATGATGCCAGTACGAGTTACTGATGATGAATTATATGTAAAAAATACAATTGTTTTATCTAAAGTATTTGTTAATAGTTCTTGCTATGAAGATATTTGCGATTTGTTTCAGATTGTCTATATTTTTAATTGCTTGAGATATCCTACAGGTAGCCAGCCACAAATATATAACAAAAAAACAGCAATTGATGATGCGGGGAATCCACAGGACCAGATAAAAGAGACCGGTGTGGGTATGCATTCGAGTACTGGAATGTTAGGGGGAATACTTATCTGGGTAGTCATTATTATTTTGATTGTTAGAGGTTGTGGAGCATAGTTTAGATATAAACTGATTTGACATTGATAAACAGATATTATAGGAAGGTGTTAGTTATGAGTTTGAGTGTGATATTAGGCTTGTTAGTTTGGGGACTGGGAGCATTACTATTTTATTTTTCATATTTTATTTCTAAAAAGATGTATAGTAAACAAGTGTCGTTATATGAAGAAGGAATGTATGTAGGTAGTTTAAATGCGCAAGAGTTATATGTAAAAATTTTGAATACAGGCTTGTTTGCACCTAATAGTGTACAGATAATAGATGATATTAGCGTTGTGATTTGTTCGGGAAAATATGAATTTGTTTTTACAATCAAAGATAATATATTAAGATATACACATCCATCGGATTTATCTGTGGGATGGACTAATATTCATTCGATTTTAAAAGAAGTAGTAGCGGCAAATCAACTTCAAGATGCTATTGTTGGTACATTATATGGACATGAAGTGAAAGGAAATAAACAGTTATATGATAATGCGATGAAGGGGATAAAAGCGTTTCGAATAGCTATAATAGCAATTATTGTTGGTGGACTTGTTTTTGTATTTAGTCTTTTCGATTCGATGAACAATGATTACATAAATGTTGTAAAAAATCGTACAGTTGATGGTGTGCAGGGAACTATCGGGGAACATGTTGATAGTTTTTTGGCAAACGAAAAGTGGAAATATTTTACTACTGATGATGGTGATTGTATGGTAGAGGTTTCTGGTATGTACGGTGATTATGAGATACTTATCCAGTTTAGATTTGAAGTTTCTTGTTCAGACTCGATTACATCATCAACACCATTTAGATTATATTATTTCTCTGTGGATGGTATTCCTTATTCGATTGAAGAAGGAAGTCAAGTTTTTCGTGAATATATATTAGGTAATTAGGAAATTCAAGGTATGGCGAGATGATGAGGCATTGCGTGTGTTAAACACACGCAATGCCTTTTTTACGTGTTGCGCAGGTATGTTAATAGATCATTTTTGCTGATCCGCCAGAGTTTCTTGCCCATGCGTTTTGCAGGCAACTCTCCGGAATGAATAAGTTGGTATAGAAGACCACGACCTATACCGAGGATCTCCATACATTCGTTAGGGGTGAGGATAGAAGGATATTCTTCTAATAATGCAGTTTCTTCATAGTTCATGGTAGATGCTCCTTTCATTAAATAGTCTTTTTCAAGTCATTTGGGTTCTTATCCGTTTGTTTGGGATTTGTGAATATATATTATTTATCTGATAAAAACGATAAACTCTGAAAAATACGGTGTCTGCATTATTCGGCTATAAGCAGAGTTTATAGGAGATTTTAATGCATGAAGAAGGTGGAGGTGGTAAAAATAAAGCTTTTAAGGAAAATCGTGGAAGTATGCAAATGTTTCTTAAATGCAATGCTTGCGCTGTGCTTAGTTCTTAGTTTGTAAGTGTTTTCATGGATTTTGAAAAGGAGGCTGGTGTTTATTGAATGGAGAAAATGACAGGGACTGGGATAAAGAAACGGACTGGTATTTTACAAATGAAAAGGAGCATGAAAATGATCACAAATGGTATGAAAGTAGTTCAAATGGAAAAGACAGGAACAAGATGCTAGATGAGATAACAGCAATGCTGAGAGCACTTGTGAATATTTTTGACATCATCAGTAATTATTTATCACAAAGGTAGAAAGGAGCAGTAAAATGAGCGCAAATGTTGAGACCATGTTTAGTGTAAGAAAGAAACCGTGGCATGGACTTGGAACTGTAGTAGCAGAGGCACCGTCATCTGAGGATGCACTTCGCTTAGCTGGGTTGGATTGGAAAGTGGAACAGAAACCGTTGTTTACAAGCAAAGGTATAGTGGAAGGTTATAAGGCAAATATACGAGATACGGATGGGCAGGTTTTGGGTGTAGTATCAGAACGGTATAAAATCATTCAGAATACAGAGGCTTTTGCATTTACAGATGAATTGTTAGGTGAAGGAGTACGTTATGAGACAGCCGGATCTTTGCAGAATGGAAAGAAAATTTGGTTGCTTGCGCGTATGCCAAGGGAATTTATAATCAGTGGAGAGCGAATCAGTCCGTATCTGGTATTTAGTAATACTCATGATGGTAGTGGGGCTGTAAGAGTTGCAGTTACGCCTGTTCGGGTTGTTTGTAACAATACGTTGAATCTGGCATTACAGACAGCTTCACGCAGTTTCAGCATGATTCATACGGGAGATGTAAAAGGAAAGGTTACAGAAGCCAGAGAGACACTTTTTATGGCAGAGACTTATATGGAAAATCTCGGAAAGGAGATTGAGAATCTTCGCAGGCAAAAAATGTCAGATCGTCAAGTAAGGGAATATATAGAAATGCTGTTGCCACTTGAAAAAGATGCCAGCGGTCTGACTGAAAAAAATATCAATAGACTTCGTAATGATCTTGCAGCAAGATATTATGATGCTCCAGATTTGAAAGAGGTTGGTAAAAGTGCATACAGATTCATCAATGCAGTATCAGATTTTGCAACACATGCGGAGCCGATACGGAGAACCCGCAATTATCAGGAGAATCTGTTTATGAAGACTTTTGAGGGGAACCCGATGATTGATAAGGCGTATCAGATGATCCGTGCGGTAGTATAGGGTAATAATAAGAAGGGCTGGCAGACATAAGGTTTCTACCAGCCCTTCTTATTTTATGGGGTGTTTCCATGGAAGAAGTTGCAGTGGAATTATCCCGGCGTAAAAATTTCAAATGGAGGTTATACAGTCATGGGAGCTAAAGTAGTAGTCAAGACAAAGGATTTATCAAGGGAAGAATGGTTAAAGTACCGCACCGGAGGAATCGGAGGGTCTGATGTAAGTATTATTGCGGGCATCAATCCGTTTAAATCTGTGTACCAGTTATGGCTGGAAAAGACCGGGCAGACCGAGCCGGAGGAACAGCAGAGTGAATATGCGCATTTTGGAACCTTGTTGGAGCCGATTGTAAGGAAAGAGTTCATGGAGAGAACCGGAATTAAGGTAAGGCAGAAGCACATGCTTTTGCAGAGTGAGGAATTTCCGTTTATGTATGCGGATGTGGACGGGGTCATCCATGAGAACGGAGCGCTTTGCATCTTTGAGGCAAAGACAGCCTCTGCATACAAGCAGGACACATGGGAGGAGGAAGTCCCGGCTCCGTACATTCTGCAGGTGCAGCATTACATGGCAGTTACGGGGGCAAAGAAGACTTATATTGCAGCACTGGTGGGTGGAAACCACTTCTATTACTATGAGGTACTGCGTGATGATGAGATGATCGCAAAGATTGTTGCAATGGAGAAATATTTCTGGGAAACCTATGTGCTCGGAGGTGTGGAGCCTGTACCGGATGGTTCGGAGGCAACGACAAGGTATTTTAATGAGAAATTCAGAAAAGCCAACGGGGAGACGGTGGAGCTTCCAGAGGAAGCGTTAGACATCTGCAGAGAGTATGACAGAATCTCTGGTGAGATGAAGAAGCTGGAAACAGAAAAGAATGCCACGGTCAACCAGTTAAAGAGCCTGATGAAGGAAGCGGAGATCGGAACGGTTGGAGAACGCAAGATTTCATGGAAAGAGGTCAGTAAAAGCAGCCTGGATTCAAAGAAGCTGAAAATCGAGCAGCCTGAAATTTACAACCGTTATCTGGCACAGAGCAGTTACCGGAGGTTTTCAGTTGCATAGGGGGAGATATCATGAAGCAAAAGATGGAACGGCTGTTACATGCAGACGAGATTGAATGCCGGATAGGAACGATCAGTGACAAAGGGCTGTCTCTCCTGCTGTATAAGGATGCCAGGGCAGACATGAAGATTCTGGATGAGATATACGGGGCAAATAACTGGCAGAGGCGGCATGAGGTCATCAGCGGCTGTCTTTACTGTGTGGTAAGCATCTGGGACGATGAGAAACAGCAGTGGATCTCAAAGATGGATGTTGGCACGAAAAGCAAGGCGGAAATGGAAAAGGGCGAGTCTTCGGATTCGTTTAAGAGAGCCTGCGTAAACTGGGGAATCGGAAGGGAACTGTATACAGCGCCTTTTATCTGGATAGGGGCATCAAAAGTAGGTATCCAGAAGAAAGAGGATAAGTATGTGACCTACGATAAGTTTCAGGTAAGTGCCATCTCTTATAATGAGAACCGGGAGATCGCAGGGCTTACTATCATCAATCAGGAGGGCAGGGTTGTTTACAGCCTGATCGAGCGATCTGCAAAGAAGGATTCAAATACGGCAGCGCCGACAGAAGGTGGAATGGCAGAGCGCATCCAAAAGGAGCTGGAACGGACGGGGGTCGCACTGGATGCGGTATTGCAGAGGTACGGTGTTGGAAGCATTGCTGAAATGGATGAAAGCACCTGCAGGAAAGCGATTAACAGTTTAAAGAGAACCAAAACAAAAGTAGCGTAACAGAAAGCTCCGGCAGGATTGTACTGCCGGAGCTTTATTTCAGTTTTATGGAAGAGTGGAGGAAAAGAACATGGTAGAAACACGATTTGAAGGGCAGGCATTTGAAGAGGAATTATTAAAAAGGCTGCAACAGACGGCAGGAGACGGGGATACTGTCTGTATAAAAACGATGGATAAGAATAATGGTCAGAAACGCAGAGGTATTGTGATCCGGTCGGCAGAAAGCAAGGTGTCACCCGTTTTCTATTTAGACCTTATATATGAGAGTTATATGGAAGGGATGGATCTGGAGCAGATTGTGGAAGTAATCTGGCAGTATTATGCGGAGGATGAGAACATCAGAAAGATTGATGTTCATGACTTTCTGGATTGGGAACGGGTAAAGAGCCGCCTGTTCCTGCGGGTAATTTCAACGGATATGAACAAGATATCATTGGAAACGGCGATTCACAAGGATATTCTGGATTTGTCTGCGGTTGTGTATGTGAAGGTTGATTGCCCGTCCGGGGTTGAAAGAGCATCTATTATTGTGAGAAAGGAGCATCTTTCTATCTGGGGACAGAGAGAGGATGATGTTTATGAGATTGCTCTGCAAAATACCAGACAGGAGAATATTTCCTTTGTGAGCATTACGAACGCGATCAGCAGTTTGCTGAGTGAAAGAGACTTGGGACTGCTTCTGTGTGACGAACAGCTGGCGTTTGACTGCCCTTTATATGTGCTTACCAATGAGGCAAGCCATTTTGGAGCAGTTTATATGTTATTGCCGGAGGTTATGGACCGCATTGCAGATGAAAAAGAAGATGATCTATATATTTTACCTTCGTCAATCCATGAGATTCTGATACTGCCGGTATCAGAGGTGAAAGAGCCGTCGTATCTGCGTGATCTGGTGCAGGATGCCAATGAGAAGCAGATACTTATGGAGGATATACTGTCAGATCATGTCTATCGCTATAGCAAGGAGTATGGACTTACGATTGCGGCGTAAAGGAAATAACATGCGAATATATGTTTGAAGATGGGAAAGAGAATGATCAGATACAGTATAGGGAGGATTCTATGAGACGGTTCATGTCAGATGATGAGCAACGGTTGAGACAGCGGATGGAGCACGAGTATGATTATTTCAAATACCGGATGCTCGCATCATCAAGGAATGAGATTTATAACCAGTGCAACAAGATACGGTTTGTGGAATGCCTGCATGAATATGTGATCTACAATCGCGAGGTTCCAAGAAAATATATTGAGGTATTGTTGGGATGCAGTGGGAGTGTGTACGAGGAACTGTATGCGGTGTATTTAAAAGATGAATCTATAAAGGTTGGGACATGGGATGACATTGAAGGGCTATTAAACGCTTATATCAGATGCCGGAGTTAGAAATATCAAAAGTAAGGTACAGGTAAAAAGTATCAAAAGTGAGCGAAACCCCAGAAGAGACGGACATTTATATGTGTATCTCTTCTGGGGATCGTTTCTTTTGATACGCAAGAGAGAGGAGGCGAAGATAAGTGAAGTATGGTTATGCAAGAATATCCACACCGAACCAGAATATCGAAAGACAGGTTCGGAATATCTTAAAGGCGTACCCGGATGCACATGTGGTCAGGGAAGTGTATACTGGTACGAAGTTTCAGGGGAGAAAGGAATTTGAGAAAGTGCTTCGGGCAGTAAAAGAGCACGACACGCTGATCTTTGACAGTGTGTCGCGTATGTCCAGAACGGCAGATGAAGGGTTTTCGTTGTACAAGGAGCTGTTTAAGCGGAATGTGGAACTGATTTTTTTAAAGGAGCCGCATATCAATACGGAAACTTACAAGCAGGCAATCGCAAATCAGATCTCCGTTGCGATGGATAGCGGAGACCATGCAACCGATGACCTGATGAAGGCTATCATTGAAGCGCTGAATAAGTACATCTTGGAACTGGCGGAGCGTCAGATCAGGCTGGCTTTTGAGCAGGCAGAGAAGGAAGTGGCAGATCTGCACCAGAGAACGAAGGAGGGCATGGAGACGGCTAGACTGAATGGCAAACAGATCGGACAGCAGAAGGGCGCGAAGCTCACCACAAAGAAATCCATTGAGGCAAAGCAGAAAATTGTTAAATACAGCAAGGATTTTGAAGGTACGCTGGGTGATGTGGAGTGCATGAAGCTGATCGGAATTGCTAGGGGGACATATTATAAATATAAGAAGGAAGTAAAGGGGAGAATGGACAAATAATATTTAAGTAGGGTGACACAGATGACGCATAAAAGCGCAAATACTTTTTAAAGAACACCAATCGGCTATGTATTTATAAAATTATAAATCAAATAATGTATGTCATCTGTGTCACCTGTGTCACTCGGTTATCTGTTAATAGATAAATTTAGTAGAAGTTGATTTTGTTTTTTTCAAGCTGGCTAAATAGTTTGTTAAATGGGTATGACAGCAACATAGGGCAGGTCTGTTTGATGTGGATATAACAATATTGTTGCATTTACGATATTTGCATATAGTAAATTGATATCTGTTTACTATATCTCCGAGTAATAAAAAGACTGCGTGTAATAAATTATCCGAATGAGTAGATAAGACATAATTTTTTTCATATGTTAAGTTAGGGTGTATAGCTGATGTAAATGTGTTGACATTTTCACAAAGTATCAGGTGAGAGAATGAAATGATCTGATTTATTGTTTGGGATGGAATGTCATGAATAGTACCTGATTTTGCTTTGCAACTAAAGCTTCCATTACTGAAAGATATATCAAACATAGAAAATATATCAACTAATGTGGCTGTAAGTTTTTGAAATGCAGATGTAATACAATATGAGTAGAAATCTGTGTCCAAAATATCTGCCGGTCTTTTGTCAATGATTTCACAAAAATAGTTTTCAAGTGCGTTGGATATGTCGTCCATGATTATGTCATCGCGAGGAATAAGT
>JAQXXN010000089.1 GCA_029226085.1 Thermoflexaceae bacterium | reverse complement strand
ATGTTTCCGCCATGTATCATCAGATTATTGAATCCGACGGTTCCAAATGGAAAGATGCAGAACTGATGCTTTATACCATCGTGGAACTGGTGGGTAGTACATGCCACTCCATTATTTTAAATAATGATCCGGTAGACCTTGAACATTACAGACCATATCTTTATGACTGTATCCGAAGCATTGTTTCGGTCTTTCGTGCTTAAAAAAGAATAATATCATGCCTCCGTCAGAATCCTATTACCATTCCAATCATCCGTACCAGGAATGCCGCAATCCACGCAATCACGCATTGCCCGATAACCACATAAAGCGCCCATTTTCCTCCAAGTTCCCGCTTAATGGACGAAACGGCAGCCACACATGGTGTATACAAAAGGCTGAATACCAGAAGAGAAACGGCAGCCAGCGGAGAAAGTGCCAAAAGCAGACTTTCCGTGGAACCAAATAATATCGAAAGGGTGGAAACCACGCTTTCCTTTGCCATAAATCCGGTAATCAGTGCCGTGGAAACTCTCCAGTCTCCGAAGCCAAGCGGTTTAAATACCGGTGCAATCACACCTGCTGCCAGTGCCAGCAGACTATCCTTCGAATCCGTCACCACATTGAGATGTCCATCAAAGGTCTGCAAAAACCAGATAACAATGGTTGCCATAAAGATTACCGTAAACGCCCTCTGCAGGAAATCCTTTGCTTTCTCCCACAGGAGCTGGCAGACATTCTTGGCTCCCGGCATCCGGTAATTCGGAAGTTCCATAACAAACGGAACCGGCTCTCCCTTAAACTTCGTTCCACGAAGAATGAGTGCCATTAAAATTCCCATGACAATTCCAAGAAAATACAGTCCCACCATGACAAGCGCTCCGTGTCCCGGGAAAAATGCCGCTGTAAAGAAAGCATAGATTGGAAGCTTTGCCGAACAACTCATGAATGGCGTCAGAAGAATCGTCATCTTACGGTCACGTTCTGACGGCAGTGTCCTGCTTGCCATGACGCCCGGTACCGTACATCCAAATCCAATCAGCATTGGTACGATACTTCGTCCCGAAAGTCCGATTTTACGAAGCAGCTTATCCATTACAAAAGCGACCCTTGCCATATAGCCGCTGTCTTCAAGCAGTGATAAAAAGAAAAACAGTGTAACAATAACCGGCAGAAAGCTGAGCACACTTCCCACGCCATTAAATATTCCGTCTATTACCAGGGAATGAATGACTGTATTGACGCCTGCTGATGTGAGCAGTGCATCCACAAAGTCTGTCAGATATGTAATCCCCATTTCCAGTAAATCTGAAAGCCATGCACCGATTACATTGAAGGTCAGCCAGAATACCAAACCCATAATACCGATAAATGCCGGAATTGCAGTATATTTTCCTGTAAGGAACTGGTCAATCCTTCGGCTTCTTGCATGTTCCCTGCTTTCCTTCGGTTTAATAACCGTTTCCTCACATACCTTTCCGATAAACCCAAACCGCATATCTGCAATGGCAGCCGCACGGTCCAGTCCGCTTTCTTCTTCCATCTGGATAATGATATGTTCAAGCATTTCCTTTTCATTCTGGCTTAAGTCCAATGCCTCAAGAATGAGTGTATCTCCCTCTGCCAGTTTGCTTGCTGCAAATCTTACCGGAACATTGGCCTGATTTGCATGATCTTCAATAAGATGCATGATTCCGTGAAGGCACCTGTGAACCGCACCTTCCTTATCCTTTGCATCACAGAAATCCATTCTTCCCGGTCTTTCCTGATACTTTGCAACATGCATTGCATGATCCACAAGCTCACCGATACCTTCATTTTTTGCTGCTGAAATCGGTATAACAGGAATCCCCAGCATTTCTTCCATTTCATTTACCAGTATGGATCCTCCGTTCTCACGAACCTCATCCATCATATTCAATGCAAGTACCATCGGAACATTCAGTTCCATGAGCTGCATGGTCAGATACAGATTCCGTTCAATGTTGGTAGCATCCACGATATTAATAATACCCTTTGGCTTCTCTTTTAATAAAAATTCTCTCGTCACAATCTCTTCACTGCTGTATGGTGACATGGAATATATTCCTGGAAGATCCGTCACCATGGTATCCGGATGCCCCTTTATCATGCCGTCCTTACGGTCTACCGTCACACCTGGAAAATTTCCCACATGCTGGTTTGAACCTGTGAGCTGGTTAAAAAGAGTGGTTTTTCCGCAGTTCTGGTTTCCCGCCAGTGCAAAAGTAAGTATTTCCCCATCCGGCAGGGGATTTTCATCTGCTTTTACATGATATTTTCCCCCTTCTCCAAGGCCGGGATGCAATGTCTTTTTATTTCTTTTTTCTTCCGTTTCTGTTTTCCCCGCTGTCTTCTCACCGCCCTCTTCTTCTGCCTTATCCCTTACATATTCAATCTCTATTTTCTTCGCATCCGCAATTCTTAAGGTTAATTCATACCCATGTATCTGTAATTCCATAGGGTCACCCATTGGTGCCAGCTTTACCATGGTAACATCCACACCCGGTATCACACCCATGTCCAGAAAATGCTGGCGCAGTGCGCCTTCTCCTCCAACTGAGCGAATCGTGGCCGTTTTTCCCAAATGCAGTTCATCTAAAGTCATTTTTCCGTCCTCCGTCTTGCATTTTATCCTTAATAATAATTAGTATTATATAACTTTTTTTATTCAGCTACAACCACTTGCCAGGAAAATGTTATTTTTTTGACAGATTTTTCCTAAATTTTGCTTTTTATCTTGAATCTGATATTTTACAGGTGTATAATCGTGATGGTTATTCTCTCCTCTTATAGGCAGAGACAAAAAATATGTTACGAGAAGGATACAAAGTTATGAGTGAACAAGTTAAGAAAACAGGCGGATGGCGTACCAACAAATGGGTTCGTGCCGCAATCCCGGCACTTTTACTGCACTGCAGCATTGGTACCGTTTACTGCTGGTCGATTTTCAGTCAGGAAATTGCAGATTACATTGGTTTTTCCAAGAGTGCAACAGAATGGGCTTTTAGTTTTGCCATTTTCTTCCTTGGAATGTCAGCCGCATTTCTGGGAAATGTAGTGGAGAAAGACATCCATAAGTCCTCCTTAATCGCAGCAATCTGTTTTGCAGCCGGTATGGCAGGCACAGGTTTCTTTATCTACTATGGCGGAGCACATCAGGGAAGTATGTTATCCCTCATTGGTATTTATGTATGCTATGGTTTTATCATGGGTATCGGTCTTGGCACCGGTTATCTTTCACCGGTAAAGACACTTATGCTCTGGTTTGAAGACAGAAAAGGTCTTGCAACCGGTCTTGCCGTAGCAGGCTTCGGTGCAGCCAAGGCAATTGCAAGTCCGATTATGCAGTGGATGCTTTCAAGCCTTGGAGACGGCGGTATTTACAAAATGTTTTTCATTCTTGCATGTGTATATTTTGTCATGATGTTTGTGGGACATTTATTATTAAAGAAACCGGACGGATGGCATGAGCCACAAACCAAGGAAGCAAGCCAGAGTATTTTATCCGTTCTTAAAACCAAGCCGATTTCAAACTACATCGGTATCTGGTTAATGTTCTATATTAATATTACCTGTGGTCTTGCATTGATTTCACAGGAAAAGGCCATTATCAAATGTCTTGGTCTTGCCGGCATGGTAGGTATCATTTCTACCATATCTGCAGTATTTAATGCAGGGGGACGTTTAGGATTCTCCGCATGGGCTGATAAGATGAAAGACCGTAATACGGTTTACAAAATCATCTTTATTCTTTCCATCGCATTAACCGGCATTACAATCGTTACAAGCGGTATTGCAAATGGTGCACAGAATACTGTATTAATGGTTCTCGTTCTTGCATTAATCTTCGTTATTAATGCAGGCTATGGCGGTGGTTTTTCCAACGTACCGACCTTACTTTCCGACCATTACGGAATGAGCAACATTAGTGCCATTCACGGAATTACCCTGTCCGCATGGGGATTTGCCGGGCTGACCGGTAACCAGCTTGCCACCTGGATTGTAAATCATTTTGGAACCTGGGTGGAAATCGATGGATATACTGTGAATCCAACTGGTTATCAGACGGTACTTTATGTTACTGTTGTGCTTTACATTCTTGCACTGGTACTCTGCATGGTATTCGTAAGACCAACCGAAAAAGCGTTAGAAGCAAAGAAAGCTAAGGAAGCTGCAAAGAAGGCAGAATAAATAAAGAAAGAAAGGAATGGCATTGACTGCCATTCCTTTTTTTACTTTTAAAGCAGCATTACCATCGTTCCTGCCACAATAAAAACAAGTCCTGCCATTGCTTTCCTTGATAATTTCTCTCCAAACACAAAATAGGAAAAAGCAATTGTTACCAGTATGCTCAGCTTATCAATAGGCACAACAACACTTGCCGGTCCATCCTGTAATGCACGATAATAACAAAGCCACGATGCCCCTGTTGCAAATCCGGAGAGGATGATATATTTTAACTCTGTCTTTTCTATCTTCTTAACCGTATCCAGCTTTTTCTTAACTACCAGGACAAGCCATGCCATGAGAAGAACCACGCCTGTTCGGATTGCCGTTCCCAGATTGGAATCAATCCCTGTTACACCGATTTTACCAAGAATGGAAGTAAGACTGGCAAATACTGCCGACAATGCCGCATAAACAAACCAGCCCCGTCCTTCTTCCTTTTCCTCAACCTCTTTTTTCTCAATCATAAACCAGGTTCCGACACCGATGCAGACGATTCCCATTCCCTTCCACAATCCAATGCCCTCTCCCAATATCACAAATGCCAGCAGAATGGTAAGCACCGTACTGAATTTGTCAATGGGCACTACTTTATTGATGTTGCCAAGCTGAAGTGCCTTAAAATAACAAAGCCATGATGCTCCCGTTGCCATGCCGGAAAGTACCAGAAAAATGAGGGTCTTTGTGTTAAGTGCCGAAACGTTTTTCAAGCCTCCCGTCACAAATACCATGATCCATGAGAAAATTAATACTACTATGGTCCTTATTGCAGTTGCCGCATCCGAATCCGTTTTACGGATTCCACACTTTGCCAGAATGGAAGTTACGCCTGCAAAAAAGGCTGAACCTATTGCAAATATAAACCACATGTTATCATCTCCTTTTCTTTACCGTAGTTTATGATTATGAATAAGTTTTATCTTAATAAACATTCCATCAAAGTTCAATCAAAAGTCCTACCGGGCAATGATCGGACCCCATTACCTCCGTATATATCATGGCATCAGACAAATTTTTCTCAAGTTCACTGGATGTAAGAAAATAATCAATACGCCAGCCCGCATTCTTTTCCCTTGCCTTAAACATATAAGACCACCAGGAATAAATCCCTTCCTTGTCCGGATAAAAATAACGGAAGGTATCAATAAAGCCCGCTTCCAGAAGCTCTGTCATCTTTCCTCTTTCTTCATCGGTAAAACCTGCATTCTTCCGGTTGGTTTTCGGATTTTTCAAATCAATTTCCTTATGTGCCACGTTCATGTCACCGGTTACAATGACCGGCTTCTTTTTCTTTAATTCCACAAGATATGTCCTGAAATCATCCTCCCATTTCATGCGGTAATCCAGTCTTGCAAGCTCCCTCTGGGAATTCGGTGTATAAACCGTTACAAAATAAAATGTCTCAAATTCCAGAGTGATTACCCGGCCTTCCTTATCATGCTCCGGGATTCCAATACCATAAGCAACCTGAAGCGGTTCTTCCTTGGTAAAGACTGCGGTTCCGGAATATCCTTTCTTCTCGGCATAGTTCCAATAAGCATGCCAGCCTTCCTTAACCCAGTCAAGCTGTCCCTCCTGCATTTTTGTTTCCTGAAGGCAGAAAATATCCGCATTCTCTTTTTCAAAAAAATCCATAAAACCTTTATCCATGCAGGCTCTAAGTCCGTTTACATTCCACGAAATTAACTTTTTAAGTGCCATAAGACCTCTCCTTATCTCTTCTAATTATCAATACCGAGCACAACCACGGAATAACCCGGCATTGTAATCTTATTCCCATTATACAAAACATTTTCCCCACCGGTAAGAAGTTCTCCCAAGATATCCAGTTCCCCGGCATGCTTTCCGTTAATTACAATATTATCAAGGGATGTTTCCGCAGATTCCGGTGAAATATTAAAAATCATTAATATCTCATTTCCATTATACTCTCTGGAAATCACACAGATGTCCTCACCGGATTCTTCCTCATAAAAGATTGTCTTTCCTCTTGCAATTTCCGGATTCTGATTTCTAAGACGGATTGCATCCTTCACATAGTGATAAATGGAATTGCTGTCTTGTTCCTGTTCCATAAGACTGTCAAATTTCATTTCAAAATCATCCATATTCTCCGGTCCGGAACACATCCCCTCCTGATTCTCATCCTTACTCCAGTACATTGGTGCTCTCTTATTTTCATCCGAACCGGAGCCCTTCATGCCCAGTTCTTCACCATAATAGATAAAAACATTTCCACTCATCAGAATATTAAGTGCGTTTCCCATCTTGGTCTGTGCAAGACTGTTTGCCCCGGCATAATATCCGGCACTTCGTCCCATGTCATGATTGGTATAAAACGGTGCATCGATATAATCTGCATTGTACTGTGAATATAATGCATCGCCGTCTGTCATGTTCCTTCCATAGGAAGATGCATCTGCCTTACCGTTTACCACATTGGCAATGATACCGGTCTTGTCTGCATAATGAAAGTCAAACATGCTGTCCACGCTGCTTTCATAATATTTTGCATATTCCTCACGGTTTACCCAGCACTCACACACAATGTATGCATCCTCATCCACCGACTTTACATAGGACTGGAACCATTTTAAAATCTCCACGTTTTTATCCGCATTTCCTGAAACATACTCCTTTACCGCATCCAGACGAAATCCGTCCACACCCTGTAAAAGCCAGAAATCAGCAATCTGTTCAAATTCCTTTCGAACCGCTTCATTCTCAAGATTCAAATCCGGCATTTCGCTCCAAAATTGCGCCTCATAATACCAGTCCGTACCCGCAATATTAGAATATCCGCTTTTTGCCTCCCGTGAAAAATGATAATACTCCACATAAGGACATTCCATAGTATCAGGTTCTGCTCCTTCCGGAAGGTTCTTTAAATATTCACAAGCCTTCACAAACCATGGATGCTTACTTGATGAATGATTCATGACAAGATCTATGATTACTCTGATATTCCGTTCATGACATGCTGAGATAAGCTCTTTAAAATCTTCCAGCGTCCCATATTGTGAGTCTATTCCCATATAATCCGTTGTATCATATTTGTGATAGGTTTCCGATGGCATTACCGGCATAAGCCAGATACCATTAATTCCAAGGTCTGTATCCGTTGTATCATCCCCGTCATTGAGATAATCCAGCTTTTCTATCACACCCTGTAAATCGCCGATTCCGTCTCCGTCACTGTCATAAAAAGAATATACAAATATTTCATAATATGTACGGTATTTATCATCCAGAATTTCAAGAGGATGTTCTTTCCAGCTGCCAGAAGCTGTTTGCGCAGTAGTTTCAGCTTCCGTTACGCTTTCCGTTTTCTGTGTGCAGGACGTAAGCAGGACTAAGTTTAATATTAAAATGCATAGAAATGCTTTCATACTTTGCTTCATTTTGTTCTCCATCTTCCTTATTCCAAAACTGCATTTCATTCACAAGCTCGTTATGTATCCTACAAATTAGTATAGCATACATCAGACCACATATTAAGTAAAATATTCAGTTCCTCGTTCACTTTCCGAAAACCTTGTGGAAGAAGATGACCGTGAACGTAAAGACGGACCGGGTGGTAATTAACCCCCGGTCCCTTATCTCATTTTTTCTATTCTTTTTATACTAAATGATGCTTTTCATTCAGGCTTCCGTTCAAATAATCCAGTACGTTTTGTGCTGCAATATTATTCATTAACGGCTCCTTCCACGGCACCTACCGTCCTTGTCACGGTAATATTCCGTTCCTTGCAGGCATCCAGTTCAACACTGTCATAACCAATTCCTCTTCTGGATATCATTTGCAGATTTTTGCAATGATTAATTACATTTCTGTTGTACGGCTCAAGCCCGGCAATGACAATATCTGCATCCCCGACATTTTTTATGATTTCCGCATCGCAGGTGCCGCATCCAAACCCTTTTTCGCCAAGATCCATTACCTGATGACCGGCATTATAAAGCAGTTCTATGGCATGTCTGTCAAATGTGGCAAAATCCCTTGCCGTTATAACTATTTTCATGGTTTTTCCTTTAGTTCTCGTTCATCTTCGCCAGCTTCGCATTCTGGTCTGCCACAATACAGCCGTCAATAATTTCCTGAATATCCCCATCCATGATTTTATCCAGCTTATACAGCGTCAGTCCAATCCTGTGATCCGTCACACGTCCCTGTGGGAAATTATAGGTACGAATCTTCTCGGAACGATCTCCCGTTCCAATCTGGCTTCTTCTGGCCTCTGCCTCAGCATCATGTGCCTTCTGGCATTCCATATCGTAAAGTTTTGCACGAAGAAGTGCAAATGCCTTATCCTTATTCTGAATCTGTGACTTTTCCGTCTGGCTGTATATTACAATACCGGTCGGATAATGGGTAAGACGTACTGCAGAATCCGTTGTATTGACACACTGTCCTCCGTTACCGGATGCACGCATTACATCAATACGAATATCCTTCTCATCAATCTGGATATCCACCTCTTCCGCTTCCGGCATTACCGCAACACTGGCAGTCGATGTGTGAATTCTTCCGCCGCTTTCCGTTTCCGGAACACGCTGTACACGGTGTACACCGCTTTCATATTTCATAACAGAATAAGCTCCCTGTCCCTTTACCATGAATTCCACTTCCTTCATGCCGCCGATACCGGTCTCATCTGCATTTAACACTTCAACCTTCCA
>JAQXXN010000088.1 GCA_029226085.1 Thermoflexaceae bacterium | reverse complement strand
AACGAGCAAGGGAAGAAACAGATATCTGCTTATCCTTCATAAGTTCTCGCAAGTATTCACTGAATAACAGCATATTCCGCCTCCATTTCTACAAGGGTATAAACACGTTTATTATAGCATGAGGAAATTAAATAATATGTGCACAACTTTGCGGAATATTTTGCACAAATTTTGTCACACATCAGAATCATATATTTTTCAAAATCTTAAATATTGTGAAAAGATTTTTTCATAAAAGCGATATATTTTTCTACGCTGTCATTGACATATTTTCCTTTTTTCCATACAAGACCTATTACCTGACGGATTGTTGGTGTCACCGGAATGCCGATCAGTCCGGGTAAATTTTTCATCATGGACGCATAAAGAAAAGCTCCTCCCAGATTTTGAGTAATAAAACTGCGGATGGTATACAGCTGACTGGCATGCATGATTACATTGGGTTTTATGCCCAGAGTTTCAAAGCGCGAATATAACGTAGTATTGAGAACGGAGTCCGTATTATACATAATAAGAGGCTCTTTTTGCAGCATTTCCATTGATATTTCTGTTGCTTTTGCAAACGGATGCTCCGGGGATACACAGAAAACAATCTGCTCGGAAAGAATCTGATAACAATTCAATTTATCAATTTCATAGAAATAAGAACAGGTTTTGTATAATCAATTACTTTACTTTTTCTCTTGTTTGCAGTTGTAATGTTTGTGCTGGAGAAGATTCCTCTGGGAGTCACATCCATGATTGTCTGTATCGGACTGGTCGTAGCAGGAGTGTTGGATGTAAAGACGGCTTTTTCAGGATTTATAGACAGTAATGTGATCCTGTTTGTAGCAATGTTTATTGTAGGCGGTGCGTTGTTTGAAACAGGCATGGCAAACAAAATCGGCGGTATTGTAACAAAGTTTGCAAAATCAGAACGTATGCTGATTGTTGCGATTATGGTTATCGTAGGATTGATGAGCGGAGTGCTGTCAAACACAGGAACGGCTGCTGTATTGATTCCGGTGGTGATCGGGATCGCCGCAAAATCAGGGTATAAGAGATCTCGATTGCTGATACCTCTGGTATTTGCTGCTGCAATGGGAGGAAATCTTTCACTGATTGGCGCTCCCGGAAATCTGATCGCTCAAAGTGCTCTGGAAGAGCTTGACATGGGATTTGGTTTCTTTGAATATGCGATTGTCGGAATGCCGATTTTGATCGTGGGTATCATTTTTTATGCAACCATCGGATATAAGCTTCTGCCAAATCATGAAGTGAAGGCTAACGGAGCTTTTGATACACAAAAAGACTTCAGTGATGTTCCGTCCTGGAAGCAATGGTTATCTTTGATTATTCTGGTTTTAACATTGCTGGCCATGATTTTTGAAGATCAGATTGGAATTAAACTCTGTATATCAGGAGGGATCGGAGCACTTCTTTTGATTCTTACAGGCGTTATTTCAGAGAAAGAAGCGTTAAAATCCATTGATCTTAAAACAATCTTTCTGTTTGGAGGAACTCTGTCTCTGGCGGCAGCCCTTCAAAGTACAGGAGCAGGAGAACTGATTGCAGGTAAAGTAATCGGTACGCTGGGTGAAAATCCTTCACCATACGTTCTGACTCTCGTGGTATTTTTGCTCTGCTGTGTGATGACAAATTTTATGTCCAATACGGCAACGACAGCCCTTATGGTTCCCATTTGTCTGTCTATTGTGCAGCGGATGGGTGCGGATCCGAGAGCGGTTCTGATGGCATGTGTGATCGGCGGATCCTGTGCTTATGCGACACCAATCGGAATGCCAGCCAACACAATGGTAGTAGGGGCCGGAGAATATCGATTTATGGATTATGTGAAAGCAGGTTTTCCATTGATCATTATCGCAACAATCGTAAGCATGATTGTTCTTCCGATTGCATTCCCGTTCTTCCCGGCTTAATGAAGAAGAACTTACATAATTAATTTCCTAAAAAGAGGCAAAATAATGGATAAAAAACAACAGGTGGAGCAGCTGACTGCTTATATGGCAAATTTTGTGTCATATATCGGAAAAGTGCTGCCGGATGATATTATTGCAAAACTGGACGAGCTTGCGGAGAAAGAAGACAGTCTGCTTTCCAAAGTCATCTATCAGACTATGAAAAAGAATCAGGTACTTGCAAAAGAATTGAACAGACCAAGCTGCCAGGACACAGGAGTACTTCAGTTCTGGGTAAAATGCGGAACGGGATTTCCATTAATTGGCGAGCTCGAGGCACTGCTGAAAGAAGCTGTTGTTAAAGCAACTTTTGAAGCTCCGCTTCGTCACAACAGCGTAGAGACATTTGATGAATATAATACCGGTAAAAATGTTGGAAAAGGAACACCTACTGTATTCTGGGATATTGTGCCGGACAGTGATCAGTGTGAAATTTATGCTTACATGGCAGGCGGTGGATGTACACTTCCGGGAAAAGCTATGGTTTTAATGCCGGGTACAGGTTATGAAGGCGTGACAAAATTTGTTATGGATGTCATGACATCTTATGGACTCAATGCATGTCCTCCGCTTCTGGTAGGTGTAGGTGTGGCTACTTCTGTTGAAACAGCAGCGTTGCTTTCTAAAAAAGCTTTAATGAGACCTCTGGGAAGCCATAATGAAAATGAACGTGCGGCTTCCATGGAAAAACTTTTGGAAGATGGAATTAATGCGATCGGCCTGGGGTCGCAGGGAATGGGCGGAAAATATTCTGTCATGGGAGTTCATATCGAAAATACAGCAAGACATCCTTCTGCAATTGGGGTTGCTGTAAATGTTGGATGCTGGTCACATAGAAGAGGCCATATTATTTTTGATAAAGACCTTAATTATACAATTACAACACATTCGGGGGTGGAATTATAATGTTGGAAATTAAAGATGGAAAGAAAATTCTTACAACACCTATCTCAGCCGAGGACCTGGCGGATATTCATATAGGAGACATTGTTTATTTAAACGGAAGCATGACAACCTGCAGAGATGTTGCCCACAGAAGACTGGTTGAGGGAGGAAGGGAACTCCCTGTTGATGTAAGAGATGCAGCTATTTTTCATGCCGGTCCCATTATCCGTCCACTGGAAAACGACAAATTTGAAATGGTATCCGTAGGCCCTACCACAAGTATGCGTATGGAAAAATTTGAAAAAGAATTTGTTGAAAAAACAGGTGTAAAAGTAATCATCGGAAAAGGTGGTATGGGTCCGAACACAGAATATGCCTGCAAGAACTATAAAGCCATTCATTGTGTATTC
>JAQXXN010000087.1 GCA_029226085.1 Thermoflexaceae bacterium | reverse complement strand
ACAAGCTCAGGATACATATAATAGAGAAGCCCGGTTTCATACGCTCCTGCATGAATATCAAGTAACCCTTGTTCGCTTATGTCACCACCTTCAAACCATTCCATTTTATATTGTGGTGCAAATACATGTAGAAAATCTTCATTTCCTTTCAAACCATTCATCTCCAAATCCATTGCTTCCATCACATATTTGATTTTCATGTTAAGCTCACTGTTAGCCCTTTTTATTGCATTAAGTATCGTGCTAATATGTACCGGGTCACCATGATAGTTAAAACAATATACCTCTGAAAAGCCAAAAACATTCAGATTACAAAATATTTCAAACAATACCAATTCAAATGTTTCAGGCTTTAATGAAAAGGATCCCGGGAACGCTCCTGTACAATGATTTACACCAAAATAATAAGGTGGGGCAATCAATGTTTCTTTTCCTTTTTGTCTAAGAGTTCGCTGTACTTCCTTACAAATGAAATTACTCCAAAGTATATCCGAAGCAAGTGGCAAGTGTGGTCCATGTTCCTCAATTACTCCTAATGGAAATAGAACCGGCAGATTTTTCTCACTTGCTGCTTTTATCATTAAAAAGAGTTAAGGAACGGTATTCATTGCCGTTCCTTTTTTATGAACCTATTGACACATCCAGACTATCATGATAGTCTGGACTATAGAAATAGTCTGCGGAGGTTTGATATGAAAGAAAAACTCTTTGACAGTGAGGCAAAAGTAATGGAAATCATTTGGACTAATAGTCCAATTTCAGCAAAAGAAATCAGTCTGATTGCTGCTAAAACGATAGGCTGGAATAAAAATACAACTTATACTGTAATAAAAAAGCTGGAAGCAAAAGGTTTTATTCAACGGGAGGACCCGGGTTTTATTTGCACTCCTCTCGTGTCTAAAAATCAAATGCAAAAGGTTGAGGTTGCTTCCCTTGTAAAGAAGGTGTTCGGCGGTTCTCGCAAAGCCTTATTTTCGGCTTTGCTTGATGATGAGTCTTTGACAGAGGATGAGATAAATGAACTGCGCAAGCTGATTGATAAGAGGTGATAGCTATGCTTCAGGAAGTATTTTATTGGGTATTTAATATGAGCATAGCTGCTACAATAACCGGTGTGATAGTTATGCTTGTCAGACTTGTAAAGAAGATTCCGAGAAGGTTTACGGTGTTTCTTTGGGCTATTCCGTTTTTAAGAATGACAATACCTCTCGGCTTAAGCAGTCCATACAGTTTGATGTCGCTATTATCCCGAATTACAACCAAAACGATTGTGGTATACCAGCCTACTGATGATATGTCCCTTTCAATGACGAATTTTGTTATGGCGGCAGACAGTTATTTCCCAGTAACCTATAAGGTGAACCTTCTTGAGAATATATTTAATATAGCCTCTGTAATTTGGGTTATTGTATTTATGGCAATCACACTTATACTGGCAGTAATCTATCTTACGACCCTTCATGAAATGAAGGATGCAAAACATCTGCATGACAATATCTACCTCTCGGATAAGATTACTTCACCTGCAGTATATGGCATCATAAAGCCAAGAATCATCTTGCCGACATTTTATGTTGACAAAGACATTGACCTTATATTATTACACGAAAAAATGCACATTCGCCGTGCCGATAATTTGTGGCGGGTACTTGTATTATTGATTGCTTCAGCACATTGGTTTAATCCACTTTGTTGGGTATTCTTAAGATTATTCCTTACGGATATTGAGTTATCCTGTGATGAATGCGTGCTTTTGAAACTTGGTGATAATCGCTCTAAGGAGTATGCACTTTCATTACTTGAAAGTAAGGAAAGCGCAAATGTCTTTACCTCTGCTTTTGGCGGAGCAAAAATTAAAACAAGAATAGAAAACATTCTTTCCTTTAAGAAAATAACTTGGATTTCCTTAATCCTATTTCTTACGTTGCTAACAGCGATTTTTTATGTATTACTGACAAATGCCGGTTAAAAGGAGAATGAATATGAAAAACAATTTATTTAGCAAATATTATCTGTTTTCTTGTATTGGTGTTCTGCTCGCATCCTATTATCCGCTTTCGATGGGTGTGAGCGTTATCACCGATATGCTTGCCAACGGAACGGTATTTAAGGAAAACTATCCAAAATACATCATTCCATATACGCCGATTTGCCTGGCAATTTTTGTCGGTGTACTTATAATGCCCTTATGCATTAAGCTGTTCAAACAGTTTGCGCTGATTGGCGGCTCGGTTTTGTCCACCGGAACATTCTTAACTCTCGAAATACTGTTTGAAAAAAAGGTTGTAGTGACAACGGATGAAGTGGTTATAAAGCTTGAGGATTGGCAAATGTTTATGTGTGCTGTACCACCGGAAGGATGGAGCGAAACCGTAAATAACGCCGTAACTACATACAGAACGGAAACACCCATTGATATTTTGATGGGTAACTATAATCCTGCATTTAAGCTGCATTTTTACATCATTTCCGTTGTTTTGATTCTTACGATACTGAACTGCCTGTATGGATTCGGTCAAATGATAAAAAGCAGGGATAAGAAACGTCTGAAGTCTTTGATTTTGCAGTCAGTTTGCTCCCTTGTATTCCTTGGACTTTGTATTCTCGCTTGTTTTACTGCTTTTTGGAGAGATGGCAGTATTCAGGTATCTCCCCTGTCTGCCACTTTAATGACCTTATTCTTCATTCTTTTAGGTGTAACGGCAGGCGTCTATGTAGGCTCATTTCTTTTAGGAAAACGGAAACTTGTTTCGATTTGGATTCCGTCCCTTGTTGCTTCTGTAATGACATTCCTTATGTATGTGGGTGAAATAATTCTACTAAACGGACATCTGTATCGCTTGGGTATAGGATTCCTGTTTGACAGCATACCCGGCATTGTTTTTGCTCCTGTCGATTTGTTGATTATTGTCCTATCGGGATGTCTAACCGCATTGATATTTTCATTATTAAAATTGGAGGAGCAGGATTCATGAAAAAAATAATTAGAATTACTTTGGTAACACTTTTATTACTTAGTCTGTTTGGATGTTCTCAAAAAGAGCCATCGGTGGTAAGGACTTATGAGGTGACTGACCCAGAACACGCTTTTGAGAACGATGAACTGGTCACTGTGGTTAGGTATTATGAAATGAGCGACGGCACTTGGAAAACAGATAATTATACCTATCAATACAGACTGGAAATTACAGGAAGAATGGGTGGTGCAGATAAAGATAGCACATTTGTCTTTTTAAGTAATACAAAAGATATTACATTTGAACAGGCATGGAAAGCAAGTGGACTTAGTAGTAATATGGATGACTATTTCAATGAAGAGGAAGCAAAGTTCGTGGCTATGAAATAGAGAACCTGTATCCGGTTCTAACTCTTAGTTCTCTGTGTCATTTTCCACATCATTTTTCCCATATATAATGGATGGCTATAACACAGTTTCATTTGCAGTGCCTGATTAAACGAATGGCAGATTACAAATTTCTTCGAATAAATATGATTGGCAAGTCCTCTTCCCACTTTTTCAGCATCAGCCATAAACTCTTTTGGCACCGGCAAGCCGGAAGAGGATGCTGTATTGGTGAGTGGTGGATGCATAACATGAAATGTTATGCCATAATCCTGATTCTCAATCTCCAAACATTTGGCAAGAGCTTCAATTGCACCTTTTGAGGATGCATAAGGTGATATATTACCAAATCCTGTAACTCCAACACCAGAACTCGTAAATATAATTCTACCACCCTTTGCCTCACGCATGAATGGAAGCATCAGTTTTGAAAGTCTTAATGCCCCAAAATAATTGACATCCATTACTTTTTTATATACTTCATATGCTGTATCCGGTTCGCTTTCAAATGTACAGAGGCAGGCATTATGAATTGCAATATCAACCATTCCAAATTCATTTATCGCAGCTTTGATGCCATCCGATAAAGACGCCTCATCTGTTGCATCTGCCTTAACCACTAAAAGCGAATTTGGATACTTGTCTTTCAATTCATTTATATGTTCTTCTCGAATATCTAAAACCGTTACTTTGCTACCCTTTTCAAGAAAACTACTAACCATCCAATAACCAATGCCCTGATTAGCACCTACGACCAATATATTTGACATATGATTTCCCCCTAAAACATTCTGTTGATATAAGCAAATGCTTCTTCGCAAAAAGCATCTTTCTTTGCTTTTGTCAATTCTCCATTTAATAAATACTTAAATGTAAGTGTAGTCATATTTGCAAAGAAATCATTACCACATTCTTCTGCTTGTTGCTCATTCATAATTCCAAACTGACTTAACATCATAAATGCTCCTGTTTGAATGTTTCTAGGTAATTCAAAAAGATAGTGCTCATATTGCATTCTCATATGCTCATTATGAAATTGCTCAATCATCATAAAACGCATCATTTGATTACAAAATGTATCAAATAAATATTGCTCAAAATAATATTCACGTAACCAATCCCATGAAAATGAGTTCATACTATTTGTATCAGACATTGCTGTCTGTAACATATTCGTTAATTCTCTAATATGACTTTCGTATTTTTTAACAAGAGAATCTAAAATGTCGTGTTTATTACGGAAATGGTAGTAAATCGAACTTTCTTTTATGTTTACAGTTTTCGCTATGTCTCTGATAGATACAGCGTTATAGCCCGATTTCGCAAACATATCCAATGCGTTATTAAGAATCTGTTCCTTCGTTTCCACTACAATTTTCTCCTACCTAACAATCGTTAGGTAAATTATACCTATCAACTGTTAGGTTGTCAAGAAAATGAAGACTGTTTTTCACTTCCTCCACTATATCTTCAATGCTCTCTGCCATATCAGCATTAATACCTATTCCTCTGCTCCCAAAACTTTTTGGTATAACTGCCTGATTAAGATTCAGTCTGATCAGACTTATATTATCATGCTCCCTTACAAGCTTTTCAAATGGAAACCGAATAATTGTCGGTGTATTAAATCCTACACCCAGTTCCAGAAGAA
>JAQXXN010000086.1 GCA_029226085.1 Thermoflexaceae bacterium | reverse complement strand
ACAAAAGCCAAGAGATTCATAAAGCGGTCTACCTAAATCAGTAGCATCTAAACTGATTTCTGTAACTCCCTTTTCTTTAGCCTCATCGATTAGTATTTGCACAAGCTTATGCGCGACACCTTGCCTGCGGTAATCGTCATTTGTATACACATTCATAAGATGTGCTCTATTGCCTGTGGGATGCGAAAACGTAGGCATTAACTCAATGTATGACATGCTTGCGCAAGCCACAACTTTACCATTTTCCAGAGCAATACTAGTTGTTTGATTTCCTTCCAAAAAATAACGCATACTATTTGCAATAAATTCATCCGAAAAAACATAATTATCCGATAATGCATTTACTTTCCGAAGCATTTCCAATCGTATACTCATAAGCAGATCTATATCCTCTTTAGCTGCTATTCTATATTCCATAACGTCCTCCCGTCAGCTTATCATAATAAGTTTATAATAAAGTTTATAATATTTCATTCTTTACTGATACATAGCCTCTACCATACTAGCAGGTTTTACAGTCATTTCTATCCAGGCTGGCGTAAAACCGCTTTTTAATGCGTTTCTGACCGACCTGATATTGGACCATGCACAACAGTAAAACGGTACTTTTCCTCTATCCATTATTTCAACTGCCAAATTACTTGTTAAGGAAGATGCAACCCCTTGCCTACGATATTCAGACAACACATCAACTCCTATCTGCCACATATCGTCACAATCCGCTGAACATGCAGCAAGTCCAATCAACTTCCCATTATCATAAGCCCCAACCCCGAGAACATCTAATTCCTTTCTGGCCTCACATAATGCATTGCTCCATGCCGGTATATATAATTCCTCAAAATCCTCATTTGATAACACTTTGAGTTGATAATTCGAGTATAACCTTTTTATAACATTAGCATCTGGCAAAAAATACTCTGCCATAAAACAAACTCGCTGCCCCTGTGTCCTCATGCGTTCATTAAGCCAATGCATATTAGGTGTTTCAAAGCAATGATAGAATTCAAATTTTTCCAAATACTCTTTTACCATATCTTTGTATTCATCCTTCACCGAAGCCACAATATTACTTCCATATGAAACCAAATTACATGCAATAGGTTCTTTGTAATATTTTCTTGCTAAGGGGCCCACTTCTGACTTTACAATTACATTTTCATCTTTCATAAAGTCAGAAACATCTGCATTTATGTCGATTGCAGATTGATGCATGGCAATATGCAGTATTTCTTTATTGGTCATACTCCCACCTCCAAATTCTTAGTTTTCTTCCATTCATTTTCAACATCACAATTCCTTTTTCATATATCCGCATGTGAATGGGAAAAAATCATATTTCTTTGTCCCGATATGTATTGCACCATTCAACTCATACCATTTACGAAGAACTTTGTTTTCCTCTACTATACCTATATTTATAATCTTACAACCAGCTTTCTTTGCTTTAATAAAGGCATGCTCCAGTAATTGCTTTCCAATTCCCCTATGTCTGTACTCTGGCAATACTGCGAGATTATTGAGTTCACATTCTCCGTTTTCTTGTGACAAAAGTGAATAATATCCACACAAAACACCTTCTTCTTCAAATACATACATCGGTCTATGCTCACCATCCATATGCCAATACAATCTGTCAGTTGTAGTGGCAAATGCTGTAAATCTGGGAGCATTTTCCTCTGTGAAACCATATTCCTCTGCAACCGTAATAAAACTCTTTTTTATAATTTCCACACATGTTGGTATTTCTTCATGCCTTACTTCTCTTATCATTGTCACCTCATAAATATAGATTTGTCGGTCTTAAGACATTGTTTTTCATAATGCTCCTCCAAATTCCTTCATATACTCTAGTATCTAATATTCTCCAACATCAATCTTCTTCTGAAGAACAGCTGCGTAATCGTGTCCAGTCTTTGTTACCTTTTCAGGATTTATCGGGTAGTGAATGTTGTAGAGCATTCCATTTTCCCCTGTCTTATCAGCCATATGGTCTTCGTCTATATGAACACCTACCACTTCAAGGCAAAGCATAACATGATCATCTCCCGGTACGATTTCTTTTTCCCAAACATACTTGCACTCAAGATTCATAAAGCATTCTCGAACCATAGGTGCATTAATCCATGAAGCCTTTTCGACAGTCAATCCGGATGCAGTAATCTCATCTGTTTCAAACTGATTATTCTGAATCGTCGACATACATTCTGCATGATGTGCTTCAGACATAAAATTAATAACCGCTTCCTTTGTCTCACTTATGCTCTGATACAGGTGCCCATTTTTATTTACACTGGCAAGGATCGCATAAAACCCCTTACCGCGATTGGCACTTGTAAACGTTGCCCAAGACTGCATACAGGCATTGGGAAGTCCATTTAATTTATAAGTTGTAACAATAAATAACGGCGAAGGAATTGTTGCAACAAATTCCTTCCAAGAAAAGCCAAAATTCCCAGAAAAATCTCCGTATGTTCCTTTCATGCTTTCAGGCATATCCTTGTATGAATATTTCATATGTTTTTCTCCTCAACTATTCTTCTTAAATTCCTGTTAATACGTATTACTCTCGTTCGATCCGTTATACAAATCAATTATCACGATTAATAATATGCTGAATGTTTTGTGACGTTATATTTTTTATGATTCGATACGAACATTCAGGCTGCATTTTTATACTTTCCAATTCATTTAAATCGAACCATTTATATACACCATTAGCATTATCTTTTATCTTTCTTTCTCCTTCAAAAAAATCCAATTCTCCATTTTCATCCTTCAATTCATAGAAAAACAGAAATTCATGCCATTGCTTCGAATTAAACTCAAAGAAGTTTTCAACAATAGCAGACAAATGTTCAATCCGAATATTTACACCTGTCTCTTCTCTATACTCTCTGATTATAGATTCCTCTGTACTTTCACCAAAAGCTACTTTACCGCCAACACAGGTCCAAAAATCATCATTCTTTAATCTATTCAATAATATCATATTATTCTTTACGATAACTCCTGCAACTCTACAATTGAATACACTTTCATCTTCTTTTATTTGTATGTCTCTCATTTATATACCTTTCCCGTTAAATAGAATTTCGTATTGCTCCTCTAGAGCAGGCTTTAAATCAATCTCTTCTTCTGCCGATTTTCCCCTGTCAAATTTCGATTCATTGATTCCTATAACTTGGGAGTTGCAAGTGCCTACAACCTACAAATCATAATATACTCTTCGTCATTTTCATCAACAATTTCAAATCCTACCTTCTGATACATACGGACTGCATAATTCATCTTTTGGACAGCTAATGATGCTTGTTTATATCCTTGTATTTTGAGTTTCATTAGCATCTGTTTCATTAACTCAGTTCCAATACCATAGTTTCTATACTCTTTCAGAAGCGAAATTGCCAACGATGGCGTTTCATCATCAATATGTCCATAATCATTCATAATACGAACCCATACTGCACCAACAATTTCATTATTGACTTCGGCAACCAAACACAAGTCCCCCTTATTCTCTCCAAAGTCTTTAACATACACCTGCAACTCTGGTTGATTAATAATCTTTTTGGATGGTGCAGGAACTCCTTCTGGAATAAAAATTGCTTCATACAAAAAAGTATCTAATACCTCATTTTCGTCTTGTCTTAATTCTCTTATTGAATAATTCATATAAACCTCCGATTATTTTTGCATTCATCCTGCAAGTTGAATAACGAGCACACCCATTACTTTTCCATCTGTTTCACATATATATATTCTGTTAAAAGCACTGGAAATTAACTTGTTTATGTTATCCAAATACGTTTCATATTCACTTGCTTTGCTCTTGGTTATACCGTTGGTTCTAAGAGCAATGATAAGACACAAAAATAACCGCCCTGTCCTGAGAAAACTTGGCGGTCATTT
This sequence comes from Thermoflexaceae bacterium, assembly GCA_029226085.1. Taxonomy (GTDB): domain Bacteria; phylum Bacillota; class Clostridia; order Lachnospirales; family Lachnospiraceae; genus MGBC120314. Next base: position 577 of record JAQXXN010000086.1, on the reverse strand, counting down.
TTGATCTTCAATATCAGGCTAACCGTCTATCGGTAGCACTTCTTTGATATTATATTAACACCTAACCGCTTTTATGTCAAACACATATTCTGTTTCTAATCCACACAATTGGAGGGTATAACTTTAAAATCCAATCACTTCGTTCCTACCGTTTTTATGCTAATCTACCTTTATCCTTACCCTACAATTTGCATATTGGATGTCTGATTACCGTCTTCCACTTCTCAGGAGCAACCTTTCTTGCATCGGACATATAGATTTCATGGTGAAGTCTGCCATCACTAAAGTCATTGCGATATCCATTATCTTCAAGAAATTTATCCATAATGGCAACAGTGGCTGGTTCATCATCAAAAGGTCCGTGGTGCATAATCTGAACGCACAAACCCTCATCAATCTCAAGGAATTCGGCTTTGGAACAGTCTATCTTTTTCTTCTCAGACGCAGCCGCCACTGCCCAATCAAAATCCTTCTTTGTCACAAAATCCGGAAGTCTGATGACGGATATCCAATTAAATTCAGCCTTAATACTATAATCACATCCATCCACTCCGTCTTGCCACCAAAACCCTTCCAG
>JAQXXN010000085.1 GCA_029226085.1 Thermoflexaceae bacterium | reverse complement strand
GCCAATCTTTTTGAGGCATTGGCAGCTTCCGAATATCACCACGCAAGAAATTTCTATTCCGTTATTGAAAATCCGGCACCATTTGGTGAATCTGTGGAGAAATTTGTTCCGGGTGAGGAGTTTGAATATCAGCGTCTTTATAAAATGATGGAAGAATATGCTGACGAAAAAGAGGCACCGCTGACAAAACAGGCCTACGCAGGGGCGGCAGCCGCAGAGAAAGTTCATGCGGGACTTCTAAAAGAAGCAGAGAATATAGAAGAATTTGATAGAGAAACGGTTTATGTGTGCCCAATTTGTGGTTTTGTAATGACGGGCGATCACATTCCTGACAGATGTCCGGTGTGCGGTGGACCAAAACGGCAGTATGAAGTGTACCAGGCAAAGGGAGAAAACAATGGATAATAAATTAAAAAAACTGGCTTCTTATTATAAGCCCTATAAGAGTTTGTTCTGGGCGGATATGTTTTTTGCTATGTTGGGAGCGGCAGTTACGTTGATTATTCCGCTGTTGGTGAGATATATCACGGGAACAGTGGTGGAGCTTCCGATACAGGAATCTACAAAAATTATTATAAAAATCGGTATTATTATGATTGCCATGGTGGCACTGGAGTGCTTCTGTAATTTCTTTATCACATATTACGGGCATGTGATGGGCGCAAAGATTGAGCATGATATGAGAAATGAGATTTTTGGTCATTATCAGAAACTTTCTTTTGCATTTTACGACAATCAGAAAGTCGGGCATCTGTTGTCCAGAATCACAAGTGATCTTTTTGATATTACAGAACTTCTCCATCACGGTCCGGAGGATGTGGTGATTTCTACGATTAAATTGGTAGGAGCATTTGTGATTCTGCTTATGGTGAATGTAAAACTGGCTCTGGTGGCAATGGGGATTGTAGTTGTAATGCTGTTGTATGCCGTCAGCCTGAATAAAAGAATGAAAAGTGCGTTTAAGGAGAACCGGGCGAGAATTGCAGATATTAACAGTCAGATTGAAGACAGCCTTTCCGGAATCCGTGTGGTGAAATCATTCAGCAATGAAGAGGCAGAAATGAACAAATTTCAGGCAGGAAATGATCGCTTTGTAGCATCCAAGAAGGTAACCTACAAATACATGGCAACCTATAACTCTGGCATGGGAGCATTTTCCACGTTGATCACAGTGGGATCGTTGATCATGGGTGCTTTACTAATGGCTTCCGGAGAACTTACTTCAGCAGACCTGGTAACATTCCTCCTTTATATCAGCAATTTTACAGAACCTGTCAAAAAATTGGTGAATTTTACCGAACAGTTCCAGAATGGTTACAGCGGATACGAACGTTTCCTGGAAATCATGAGCATTGCACCGGATATAAAAGATGAACCGGATGCAGTTTCTATTGATACTGCAAAGGGAGATATTGAGTTTGATCATGTGACTTTCCATTATGAAGAAAATAAAGAAAATGTTTTGTCAAATGTAAATCTGAAAGTTAAGCAGGGAGAATATGTGGCATTGGTAGGAAGCAGCGGTGCAGGAAAAACTACACTTTGTTCCCTGATTCCGCGGTTCTATGATGTGACAGATGGAAGCGTGAAACTGGATGGAATGGATGTGCGTAAGCTGAAGTTGAAAGATCTGCGGCGTCAGATTGGTATTGTTCAGCAGGATGTATATTTGTTTGCAGGAACGGTCATGGACAATATTCGTTATGGAAAGCCGGAAGCTACAGATGAAGAAGTCATTCGTGCAGCAATCGCTGCCAATGCCCATGAATTTATCAAAAATCTTCCACAGGGTTATGATACGGATATCGGACAGAGAGGGGTGAAACTGTCCGGTGGACAGAAACAGAGACTTTCGATTGCAAGAGTATTTTTGAAGAATCCTCCGGTGCTGATTTTTGATGAGGCAACGTCTGCTCTGGACAATGAAAGTGAAAAAATTGTGCAGAACTCGCTGGAAAAACTGGCAAAAGACAGGACGACATTTGTGATTGCCCACCGTTTGTCTACGATCCGGAATGCACAGAGAATCCTGGTACTTACAGAAAATGGAATCGAAGAAGAGGGAAATCATGAGACGTTGCTGAAAAAGGGCGGCATTTACGCAGGACTGTATGAAATGCAATTTCAGTGACAGAGTGCGAACTGAATTTTGTAAAGATATACAGGTTAACTTATAGAATCAACATCCGTATAATACAGAGTGATTCATGAAAATG
>JAQXXN010000084.1 GCA_029226085.1 Thermoflexaceae bacterium | reverse complement strand
ACCATGGGATATGGAATCGGTGCATGTATCGGTGCCAAAATGGGAAGGAAAGACAAGACCGTCATTAATATTGCAGGTGACGGATGCTTCCGTATGAACATGAATGAAATCATGACGGCAACCAGACATAATATTCCGATTATTCAGGTCGTTTTAAATAATCATGTATTAGGAATGGTAAGACAGTGGCAGACATTGTTCTATGGACAGAGATATTCCGCTACGGTTCTGGATGACGGTGTGGATTTTGCAAAGATTGCAGAAGGAATGGGTGCAAAAGCATATACCATCACGAAAAAGGAGGATTTTGAACCGGCGCTTCGTGAAGCCATTGAACTTAATATTCCGGTTGTGATGGATTGTCATATTGGCAGTGATGATAAGGTATTTCCAATGGTTGCACCGGGAGCAGCAATTTCCGAAGCATTTGGAGAAGAAGATTTATAATATTAAGTATTGACTTTATTTTTCTTCAGTAATAAAATGATTGTTAAATATTTAATTATTAAATTAAATAACATATGAAAAATAATAATTATCAGGAGGATTTAAAAAAGTGGGTAGAGTGTATAATTTTTCAGCTGGTCCTGCAGTTTTGCCAGAGGAAGTATTAAAAGAGGCAGCAGATGAAATGCTGGATTACAAAGGAACCGGAATGTCAGTAATGGAGATGAGTCATCGATCTAAGGCTTATCAGGCAATTATTGATGAAGCAGAGGCAGATTTGAGGGATTTGATGAATATACCTGATAATTATAAGGTACTTTTCTTACAGGGCGGTGCATCACAGCAGTTTGCAATGATTCCTATGAATCTCCTGAAGAATAAGAAGGCAGCTTATATTGTTACAGGCCAGTGGGCTAAGAAAGCTTATCAGGAAGCAAAAATTTATGGTGAGGCTGTGGAAGTTGCTTCTTCAGCAGATAAGACATTTTCATACATACCGGACTGTTCTGATCTTGACATACCGGAAGATGCTGACTATGTATACATTTGTGAGAACAATACAATTTACGGAACCAAGTATAAAACTCTTCCGAATACCAAGGGGAAGATTCTTGTATCGGATGTATCCTCCTGTTTCCTTTCCGAACCGGTGGATGTCACAAAGTATGGTGTGATTTATGGCGGTGTTCAGAAGAATATCGGACCTGCAGGTGTTGTTATTGTAATTATTCGTGAAGATTTAATTACGGAAGATACCCTCCCAGGCACACCAACCATGTTAAAATACAAGACACATGCAGATAACGGTTCCATGTATAATACACCTCCTTGCTATGGTATCTATATCTGCGGCAAGGTATTTAAATGGATTAAGAAGCAGGGCGGTCTTGCAGCAATGAAAGAACGTAATGAGAAGAAGGCTAAGATTCTTTATGATTTTCTTGACCAGAGCGAATTATTCAAGGGTACTGTCCGTAAGGAAGACCGTTCTCTCATGAATGTTCCTTTTGTAACAGGAAATGAAGAACTGGATGCAAAGTTCGTTAAGGAAGCAAAAGAAGCAGGCTTTGAGAATCTGAAGGGTCACAGAACTGTTGGCGGCATGAGAGCAAGTATTTATAATGCAATGCCAATTGAGGGTGTTGAGAAGCTTGTGGAATTCATGAAGGAATTTGAGAAGAATAATAAGTAAGCAGGTTTATTAATTACATAATATAGGAGATTTGAGATGATTAAGTATAATTGCCTGAATCCAATTGCCAGCGTTGGTTTGGATTTATTTTCAGATAAATATGAGAAGACAGAGAATGTGAATGAAGCTTGTGGAATTCTCGTAAGAAGTGCCAAGATGCATGATATGGAACTTTCAGATAATTTATTGGCAGTAGCAAGAGCCGGTGCGGGAGTAAATAATATTCCGCTTGATAAATGTGCAGATAAGGGTATTGTGGTTTTCAATACTCCGGGTGCCAATGCCAATGCGGTTAAGGAACTTGTACTTGCCGGCATGTTACTTGCGTCAAGAGATATTGTCGGTGGTATTGAATGGGCACTTGAGAATAAGGATGATGAGAACATTGCTGCTACAACCGAAAAGGCTAAGGCAAAGTTTGCAGGAACAGAAGTTCTTGGAAAGAAGCTT
>JAQXXN010000083.1 GCA_029226085.1 Thermoflexaceae bacterium | reverse complement strand
AGTGCCGGATAGCCTGCCACAATTACAATCAGGTTGTCACGGTTATCTTCCATTGCCTTTAGAATCGTGTCCACTGCCTCCTGTCCAAAATCATTTTCTCCCCTGTTTGCCGTCAGCGTATACGCTTCATCAATAAACAGGACTCCTCCAAGAGCACTGTCAACCACATCCTTTGTTTTCATTGCCGTCTGTCCCACATAACCGCTTACCAGTCCGGAACGGTCTACCTCCACCAGCTGGCCGCCTTCCAGAATGCCAAGGGCACGGTATATCTTGGACAACATTCTTGCAACAGTTGTTTTTCCTGTTCCCGGATTTCCTGAAAATACAAGGTGTTTTGAAACCTCCGGGATTTTCATTCCTCTTTCCCTACGGATTTTCTGTATTCTAAGGAGATTAACAATGGTATTCATGTCCTCCTTTACCTGATCCAGTCCGATTAGTCCATTTAATTCTGATAAAATTTCCTCAACACTCTCTTCATTCAGTTCCTTTACCGGCTCTGCCTTTTGCTTTTCATCCTGAAGAATATTCTCCCTGGAAAATTTACGAGGTGATACATATAGTCCAAATTCCCTCAGATATCTGTCAAGCATCTCACAATACCGTGTCAGTGCCGATAATTCTGCATCCGATATCTCCTTATTGGAAGCAATGAACTCCTGTCCCAGCCTGGAATATGTATCAGCAAGCCTTTTTGCCCTGGTATTATCGCCGCCTTTGATTTTTCTTCCTGCATCCGTCAGTACAAAATACTTAAATGCTGTCGGAATTTCTATGGAAAATGAGGCCTTTACAATTACATTTATCATATCCGGTGTTATGTCTGTACCTGTCTTTTCCTTAATAAATGATATCTCTTCCGTACTGGCTTCTCCGTCCGCCATCGCCAGATAGGATAGAAATTTGACAAACTCAGCTCGCAGATTTTCCTTTAATGACATATTTAACGAGGTTTTAATAACCCCAGCCTTTTCTATCTCTTCACAGGATGCATATACATCCTCCAGCATCTTTTCCAAAGTATTCATACTGTTTACCTGCCTTAAAATATTAATCTGATTCTTAATGCAAAACCCAAAAAATATTCTACCACATTTATGTTAATTATGCTATTATTATTCTATTGAGCAAATAACTAATTTAAAGGGAGCTTAGAATTGAAACATCGAAAAAAGCTTATCCTACTGATTTTCGTTCTGCTGTGTACCGGATGTGGCAGTAAATCTGTCTCTTCCTGCACGGTTTCCGATTTCATGTTTAACACCTATGTTTCCATAACCGTTTACGGTGAGGAGAATGCTGACATTGCCAGAAAAGCACTGGATTTTGGCCGTGAATACGAGCAGATTTTTTCACGTACCATTCCGGGTAGTGATTTATCCGTCATAAACAGGGAAAAAGAAGCTTCCGGCATTCATCCGGATTTATATTCCCTGATTCAGACCGGTTTGTATTATTGTAAGCTTACAGACGGCAGTCTGGATATCTCCATAGAGCCACTGACTTCACTTTGGGATATTCTGTCGGAAAGCCCGTCTGTTCCGTCCGCAGGAGATATTGCCGATGCCCTTTCCCTGGTAGATTATAAAAATATTTCTCTCGGTGCAGACAACTCCATTTCACTTAAAAACGGAGCCTCCATTGACCTTGGTGCCATTGCGAAGGGATATATTGCGGACAAAATTCGACAATTTCTTATTGAAAATGGCGTATCAGATGGTATTATTAATCTTGGAGGAAATGTACTTTGCATCGGAAACAAACCGGATGGTTCGGAATATCTCATCGGAATCCGAAAACCATTTGCACAAAGTTCTGCAACCATTCTGACTCTTCATGTCAGTGATTTGAGCGTTGTTACTTCCGGAACCTATGAGCGTTACTTTACGGCAGATGACGGCACTGTTTATCATCACATTCTGGATCCTGCCACCGGATATCCTTCTGAAAGCGGACTGATTTCCGTTACCATCATCTCAGAAGAATCCGTTACCGGTGACTGTTTAAGTACTGCCTGTCTGGTCATGGGCTTAACCGATGCCCTGGAACTATTAAATTCCCTGGACAATGTATACGGAATACTGATTGATGAAACGATGAATATCTACTATTCCGAAGGTGCAGAACAATTCATCCAATAAAAATTAATCAAGGACACTATAACAATGAAAATAAAAGACTATCTGCTTGCCGGATTTGTAATCCTGCTGGCGCTTTCTCTTTCAGCCTCTGCAATATTCTACGCAGCATACGAAAAGAAAAATAACATTCAGGAATCGGAGTCTCTTTCCTGCCAGACTCCCGAACAATTAATCTGGGAACTATGGCAGGACGAACAATCCGGAGACGAAACAGAGACAGAAGATACCACTGCGGAAACAGTTACTGTTGATAACACTTCCACCTCTTCAGATGATGAGACTGTTTTTACAGAAGATAACACGGAAACTGAATCCGGTTCCATGCCTATAGACGATTCCAGAATATATTATACGGATTACCGTTTTACCACCGTGGATACATCTTATTTTGATGATGCGGTATTTATTGGCAATTCCAGATTACAGGGATTTGTCCTGTATTCCAAAGTACCGGATTTGTGCGCTTACACCTCCGTTGGCATGACCGTAAAGTCCTATTTTACCAAAGCATGTTTTAATGTAGGCGGTGTTGAAATGACTGCGGCAGAAGCCCTCGAGGCCACACCCGGTTTTAAAAAAGTATACATAAAGTTAGGCATCAATGAACTTGGCTGGATTTCCACCGACCAGTTCATCGAGGCATACAGCAAGGTTCTCGAACATATTTACAGCTGTAACCCGGATGCCATCATATTTATAAATTCAGTTCTTCCGGTATCGGAAGCTGCAATCGAAAAAGACCCGACCTTAAGTCAGGAAAAAATTACGGAATATAACAAAGCCATTAAGGAAATGGCCGCCAGCTACGGAGCCTGCTATCTGGATGTTGCAAGCATTTTTACCGGGGAAGACGGCTATATGCCATACGAATACTCATTTGACGGCGTACACCTGAATGTTGACTCTGTTCAGCGCTGGCTTGCTTATCTTCTGGAACATGGAATAGAGGAGAATTAGAATGAAAACACACAACTTTACACACACCCTTCTTTTACTTATGATAATTTCCTGCGTGATGGCTTTAACCGGCTGTTCTTCCAAAAAAGACGACTCTTCGGCTCCGATTGAAACCGTACCTGTGGAATTAAATCTTTCAGATGTCTGTCAGAAGCTGTTAGACGGCAATGTCTTTCAGGATACTTTAAGTGAGATTGATTCATCTTACAGTCAGATGCTTATGAATATTTCTGCCGATGAATATACCACAGCCATTATTTACACCGGAAGCGGCGCAACAGCAGAACGTCTTGCTGTATTTGAAGCCGCAGACAGTTCTTTGGCACAGGCATTAAAGGATAAATGTACCACACATGTTACGGAACAGACAGAGGCATATGCCGGTTATCTTCCGGAAGAAGTTGATAAACTGAATCATGCCATCATAAAAGTATATGATAAATATGTAATTCTCTGTGTTGCACAGGACTATGACAAAGCGCTGAAGATTATTTCAGAAGATTTTCAGTAAAAGAACAGGATGCGCATCCCTGTTTAGGAAATGCGCATCCTGTTTTGTTTCTCTTATATCCTCTTTTCAATAATATCCGCCATCTCGCCTACATTCTTCATGCCGGATACTTCACCCATGGTAAATTTCATCCCAAACTTCTTTTCCACCGCAACAATCAGATTAATATGCTCAAGACTGTCCCAGTCATCAATATCATCTGCCGTTGTAGCTTCATTTACCGTAATGTCCTCATCATCAAATACATCACGGAATACCTCATTTAATCCTTCAAATATCTCTTCACGCGTCATTTATTCAACCACCTTTATTACATTATTTTTCTTATTATAAGATGAATCAATGTCATATGTCCATACGGTATTTCCGTCATTATCCTCCTTGGTCTTTTCAAATCCCATCTGTGCATAGAAATTCTTTACCATACCGTTCTTGGCAGTCGGATAGTAATAGCCTTTAATCGTTGTAATATTTCTTTCCAACGCCCTTGCAACGAAGGTATCCATCATGGCATATTCCATGTCACGCTTTAGAACACGGCAGCTCATAAGCCACAACTCTATATGCAGCACATTTCCTTCAATCTTTCCAATCACCACGGAAACGACCCCGTTGTCACCGAACTTATCCTCCAGCTTACCGTATAACGTAATATACGAAGAATCTGCTGCCATGGCTTCAATATCTGCCTGTGACAGTCTCTTTGTGGTAAGATTGAACTGATTACTTTTATTGGTAAGCTGGGCAATCCTTGCCATGTATACCGGCTCAAATGCCTTGATTGTACCCGTCATTTCCAGGGATTTCAGATAATCCTCATAATTATCATAAGAAGACATAAGCTGCGCCCGCTTAACATTTTCCTTGTACATTTCGTTTCTCTTGGCATCATCCGCCGAAAGGGACGTTACTTCAAAAAATCCCGAACGATCCAGCATCCGGATGTATTTTTCCGGGCTTTCCATTGGCGGAACCGCTACCCCCGGCACGGATGTTTCCACAATTGTCCGTTCTGCCGGATTATCATCAACGAATACCATGCTGTCCGGCATGATATTCAGTTCATTTGCCATATCCACAATGTTCTTATCCTTATTGTCCCAGTTTGCCTTAATCACAATAAAGTCATCCGGTTTCAGCACGCCGTCCGGATGGTTTAATCCGGCAATGGCATTCTCATACTCATTCTTGGAATTGACATTTAACAGCACGCCAATATCCTTGTGCGCCTTTATATATTCCTGAAATTCCGTATAAACCTGTCCCATCGGCACTTCCTGTCCGATTGCCAGATTCTCTACGCCGTCATCACCTACCACGCCGCCCCAGAGGGTATTATCCAGGTCTAATACCAGTGCTTTTTTATTTTTGCCGTAAACAGACTTGATAATCCGGGCAATGTTAAAAGCAAGCTCCGGTATTGCAGGCACTGCCATGGCATACTTATACATGTGCCAGTAAAAATCATCCTGCCATCTGTCAAGTCCATAACATGCCGATATGTAATTAATATCATTGATATAAAAATTCTCATGCTTTTGTGCATATTCGTAAAATCTCTGATTTAACCGGGTAATAAAATTAATTCTTCCGTGATAATCGCTGGCTTCCATATTTCCCATCAGACGATAACCCGGATATTCAAAATTATTCTGAATCACGGGACACCGATAAACGTCAAAGATACGGTTCCACATCTGTTCAAACCGTTCATACTCTCCCTGCAATTTCCCCTCAACCGTATCCATGTCATCCGAAAGGGACGGATAAGAAGAAATATTGCGGTTTGTAGTATGAATATATATAATATCCGGCTGGAACTGCATCAGTTCCTCATTCGGAAACATTGCATCCTGCCAGTACTGATTATATTCGGATTCATAAAATTCCGGACGGATGCCGTAGTTTAACAGAAAAAGCTCCAGAATCAGCTTGATGTCATTGGTGGTAGAGCCTCCCAGAATAGCTATTTTCTTATCCAGAAACTTTCCGCCACTCTCAAGTAATGCCTTTTTAATGCTCTTTTTCTTCTTGAGAATATATTCACTGTCAAAAGGATATTCCAGTTCTTTCATGATACCTCCACCCATTAAAAATCCATAAATCCGTTACGTTATTTTATAATGATACTATTAGGTGCTGTTTCATATGTGTAAATTTCTGCACCGGACTCTTTCATAAACTGCATCATTTTCCAGCCGTCATAAAGCTGGCTTTCTTCATATAGCGACGCCGGACCGTCAAAAAATGCGGCCTTCGGTGATACCTGTCTGTAAAACGCCTCCGAAATCCCCCAGTTTCCATGGTGGGACATCTGAACATAATCTGCTTTTAGCTGATTTCCATAAGTCGTTATGAGATATTCTTCCATATCATCTTCCACATCCGCACAAAAAAGGAAACTTTCTTCCTTCCCTGTAAGACGAAACATCAGGGAGCCGTTATTGCAGATGGAATCCGTCCGTTTTCTTACTTCCTCATCATACGCATTATAACATTCCGCCTTCAGTCCCAGAATGTTAAATTCCATTCCACGTTCAACATGGGTTACGGGAAACACCGCATCGAATGCCATTAACAGGTAATCCTCATAGACACCTATTTCATCCCATTCCTGTGCCACGCTACGGTATTCTTCCAAATCAATATAGACATCATAGACCATATCCACCGTAATTCCGGCAGGATTTTTCATAATTGCATTAAATGCCCCGATATGGTCCGGATGCGGATGCGTAAGAATCCAGGCATCCACATGATTACCATGCCGTTCAATTATCTTTCGAACCTCATCCTCATTCCAGTCCCATCCACCGTCTATGATTGCAAAACCACCGTCACTGCTCTCAATGGTATAAAACATTGTCTGTACATCCTTGTCGGTTCCATGCTGGGTAATTCTCCACGCCGGCCCGTTTTTCTTCCAGTCATCACGTTTTCCCAAACCGTTATTTACAAATAGTGCTAAAGCCAGCACGGCTATCAGAACAGCTGCCGCAATGAGAATAAGGGGTTTCTTCCCCATCCCTGATTTTTTCTTCATTCCTATCTCTCTGCTCTCATCGGATTATTGAGGAAATCTTCATATGCCAGACGAATTCCGTCTTCCAGCTCTGTCTTATAAGTCCATCCCAGTGCCGCACTCTTGGAAACATCCAATAATTTACGCGGTGTTCCGTTCGGCTTGCTTGGATCCCAGCGGATTTCTCCATCATAACCGATTACCTTTGCCACAAGTTCCGTTAATTCTTTAATGGTAAGTTCCTTACCGGTACCTGCATTGACAGTCTCATTTCCACTGTAATTATTCATTAAGAATACACAGAGATTGGCAAGGTCATCCACATAAAGGAATTCCCTCAGCGGACTACCGTCACCCCAGCAGGTCACATATGGAAGATTCTGTTCCTTTGCTTCATGAAATCTTCTAATTAATGCCGGCAGTACATGACTGTGTGTCGGATGATAATTATCATTCGGTCCGTAAAGATTGGTAGGCATTACACTGATATAATCCGTTCCATACTGACGATTTAAGAACTCGCAGTACTTTAATCCGGAAATCTTTGCCAGTGCATACGCTTCATTTGTCTTTTCCAGTTCTGATGTCAGAAGACAGTCTTCCTTCATCGGCTGTGGAGCCATACGCGGATAAATGCAGGAAGAGCCTAAGAACTCAAGCTTCTTACATCCATTCTTCCATGCAGAATGAATCACATTCATCTCAAGAATCATATTATCATACATAAAATCAGCAAGTGCACTCTCGTTTGCAACAATTCCGCCAACCTTTGCCGCTGCAAGGAAAACATATTCCGGCTTTTCCTTTGCAAAAAACTCTTCTACCGCATCCTGACGGCAGAGATCCAGCTCACTGTGTGTTCTGGTAATGATATTGGTATATCCCTGACGCTCTAATTCCCTGACAATGGCGGAACCAACCATTCCTCTGTGTCCTGCCACATATATTTTCGCATTCTTCTCCATCATAATCTGTCACCTCTGAAATTAAGCCTGTTTTCCGGCTTCCTTTACTACTCTTTCTCTCTTTGCAAGCGCACGGTCATGTTCTGCCATAATGCGTACTAATTCTTCATAACTTGTCTTCTGCGGATTCCATCCCAGAACAGTCTTTGCCTTGGTCGGGTCACCCCAGAGATTATCCACATCTGTTGGACGGAACCACTGTGGATTTACGCATACAAGCATTTTTCCTGTTTTTGCATCATAACCCTTTTCATCCACTCCTGTGCCTTCCCAGCGGATGTCAATTCCATTTGCCTTAAATGCCTTTTCCGTAAAATCACGTACGGTATGCTGCTCGCCTGTGGCAATGACAAAATCCTCCGGCGTATCATGCTGAAGAATCATCCACATGCATTCCACATAGTCCTTGGCATAGCCCCAGTCACGAAGAGAATCCAGGTTACCAAGCTCCAGATGATCCTGAATACCTTCTGCGATACGGCCTGCCGCAAGGGTAATCTTTCTTGTTACGAAATTTTCTCCACGGCGTTCTGATTCATGATTGAAGAGAATACCATTTACGGCAAACATTCCATATGCTTCACGATATTCCTTGGTAATCCAGAAGCCATACTGCTTGGCAACTGCATATGGGCTGTATGGATGAAACGGTGTTGTTTCACGCTGTGGTACTTCTTCTACCTTTCCGTATAATTCTGAAGTAGAGGCCTGATATACCTTTGTCTTTTTGGTAAGTCCCAGAATACGGACTGCCTCAAGAATACGCAGAACACCAAGTGCATCCACATCTCCCGAATATTCCGGAACATCAAAGGATACCTGAACATGTGACTGTGCAGCAAGGTTATAGATTTCATCCGGCTGTACCAGTCCGATGATACGAACCATAGAGGATGAATCAGATAAATCACCGTCATGTAAGGTGATGGCGTTCTTTGCAATGAGATGGTCAATACGTGCCGTATTGGAAATTGATGCACGACGTGTAATACCGTGAACTTCATATCCCTTTTCTAACAGAAATTCTGCAAGATATGAACCATCCTGTCCTGTGATACCTGTAATTAATGCTTTTTTCATTCTACTATTCTCCCTTATCTAAAATCATATTTGCTTGTTACTTCATTGGTCGTCGGTGCCGTATACAGAATAATTACCATGTCCGGCTGTACCTGACGGATATAACTTTCTATGCTTCCCGTAAAGCCTTCCGGCGTTACTGCATATAGTTTTTCAATTCCAAGTGACATATATGTGATAACCGGTCCCGCAAAGGATTCGCGCAAAAGCAGAATCGATTTTTCATTATTATTCTTCTCTAAATAATTGGTCACCTCCGTTACCGGCGGTTTTGAATATGCAAATGCATCATATGCTCCATGATATACCGTGGAACGCCTTTCAAACGGAACCGGATTAATCATGGTTTCAAGAAATGTTCCTGACCTGTCCATGTTGAGGTTTGGAATCTTAATGTTCAGGCTGGTTTCAAACTTCGGTACCAGAACACTGATATCATCATAAGGGGCATTTACCAGTGTTACCCCTCTTCCTATGGTTCCCTGAACCCAGTTTTCATAAACCTTCTTTTCATAATTATCCATATGAAAGACTTCCGTGTCAAACCGAAAACCATATTGGGAATTTAACTTTTCTGCAATGACACCGGTTGCCCAGAATGCCGTTTCTATATTCCAGTGATTATCCGTGTTAAAAAATGCATCATAGCAGTTCATTCCTGCTTTGTTCATTACTTCCCGCAAATCCAGCACATCGATATCTTCCTTTTTAAGTCCGCAAAGCAGGCTGTCCGCCAGCTGGTTTTCATAGCTCAATCCGTATGTTTCCACATATTCTGTATCATACTTGTCTTCCTTAACCGGTGACTGCACATACATGAAATCAATTCCCGATTCGGCAAGATAATCCCGAAGTTCTGCTACATTGGAAACCAGTTCTGAAGTATCCAGCTCCTCTTCTGAAAACTCCTGATAAAATGGACTTCTTACGATAAGACCGCCATTCCCTGTTCTTAAGTAAATATTATCCGTATCAACCATACGGTTGTCAATCAGCCTGTCAAATAAACCACTTGGCACCTTGACGTACTCCTTAAACGGCAGGTAATCGCTGCTGTACATGTCAATCACATCAATGAGACTGTTGACCTTCGCCAGCACAGGATTTACCGTGGTACCCGTTTCATTTTGGTGCACCTCCTCCTCTTTTTCAAAAGGATAAAGGCCTTCCCACTCTACTTCTATCATTCCGTCACTTCCGCCGGTTACCGACATGTCCGTAATGAAATTATCCATGTGAAAAATTTCAATAAAAACATTCTTTATTACAAATTGTCCCAAAATCAGCAGTAAAAAGACCGAGATAACGGCGAGAAAAGAGCCTGCTATTATCTTGTTACAAACCTTTTCACAGTTCATTCCATACTCCTTAAATCCATTTAAAAATTAAAATATACAAACGGGTTATATGCGCCTCTTACCAGATAACTGATACTGATAAGCAAAATACAGATTAATAAAACCGTTTCCAAAACAGCAATCACATTCTGATTGATTCTGGATTTCTTTAAGGCACCAATAACCGGATAGCTTCCAATGATTCCAATCAGTAACAGATACCGTAAATTCCACAAATAAAACTTTGCGTACTCTCCAAATCCAGATACTCCATGTCCAAACATCACTCCAG
>JAQXXN010000082.1 GCA_029226085.1 Thermoflexaceae bacterium | reverse complement strand
CTTAAGACACTTGGGCTTAAAAAGGGCGGTATCGAGGTAGTTTCCTGTCCTACCTGCGGAAGGACAAGGATTGATCTGATTGGTCTTGCCAATCAGGTGGAAACATTGGTGTCAGGGTACGATCTTGACATTAAAGTGGCGGTCATGGGTTGTGTGGTAAACGGACCGGGTGAAGCAAAGGAAGCCGATATCGGTATTGCAGGAGCAATCGGCGAAGGGCTGGTCATTAAAAAAGGTGAGATTATTAAGCGAGTAAAGGAAGACGAACTTCTTGGTGCGCTGAAGGATGAACTGGATCACTGGAAATAATTGGAGTGAAAGAAAATGGCACAAAAGTTTTTTGATGTATTTAAGGAGCTTTCCCTGTCACAGGAATTAAAGGATATATTAGCTGACGTTTCGGTTACAAAGATAACCAAAACGTCAGCTAATGACATTTACAGGTTTTATGTGCAGAGTGAACGGCTGATTTCAAAAGAGAATATTTTTAAAATAGAGGATGCCATCACAAAGCAGGTATTTAAAAAGAGCGGAACAAAAGCAAAGCTTGTGGAACGGTATAATCTTTCCAGACAATATACGACCAAAAAACTTTGGGATATTTATTATGAAAGCCTTCTTCTGGAATATAAGGAACGGGATGTTATTGTTTACAGCATGCTTAAAGGGGCGGAATATGAATTCCTGGATGAAACACATTTAAAGATAATGCTTACGGAGTCCATTATTTCGGATGCATATGCAGAAAAGGTAAAGACAGAGATAGAACGGCTGTTTTTATATCGTTTCGGTTTTGAATTGTCTATCCAGTATGAATTTTCTGATGAATTTGAATTTTCTCATATTGAAGAAAATAAGCTGAAATTTGCAAATGAGCTGAAGGTAATCAGTGACCGTGTACAAAAGGCAGAAAAGAAAGAGCAGAAGGAAACAAATACACAGGAGGATACAGGAAAAGCGGAAAATAATGCGGCAAAAGAAGCTGTAAAGTCCGGCAATGGCTTCAAAACGGGTTCTTTAGATAAGAAGAGTGAGTTTAAACGGGAATTTCGTCGTGAACCGAAGAAAAGTGATAATCCGGATGTGTTATATGGCAGGGATTTTGATGATGAAGTAACGAAAATTGAAACTATTCAGACGGAAATTGGAGAGGTTGTCATTGCAGGCCAGGTACGAAGTGTGGACATGCGTGAAATTCGTAATGAAAAGACAATTTTAATGTTTGACATCACGGATTTTACTGATACCATGGGCGTTAAGATGTTTCTTAAAAATGAAATGCTTCCGCAGATTCTGGAGCATGTGAAAGAAGGAAACTTCCTGAAAATAAAAGGAATGGTAGTTCATGATCGTTTTGATCATGAACTGAATCTGTCCTCCATTGTAGGAATCAAGAAATCCTCAGATATGCGTGTGGAACGCAGGGATACCAGCATTAAGAAACGAATCGAGCTACACTGCCATACCAAAATGAGTGAGATGGATGGTGTGTCTGAAGCAGGGGATCTGATAAAACAGGCAATTAAGTTCGGGCATAAGGCACTTGCGATTACAGACCACGGTGTGGTACAGGGATTTACCGAAGCATTACATGCAATGCAGAAAATAAAGGATACCTATAAGAAAAAAGGAGAAGAACTGGATTTTAAAGTTATCTACGGAGTGGAGGCATACCTTGTGGATGACTTAAAAGATATTGTGGTGGATGCAAAGGGTCAGACGCTGGATTCGGAATATGTTGTATTTGACATTGAAACCACAGGCTTTAGTGCAGAAGCAGATAAGATTATTGAAATCGGCGCTGTAAAGATTATTCAGGGAGAGATTGTGGATACATATTCCACTTTCATTAATCCGCAGATTCCTATTCCGTTTAGGATTGAGCAGCTGACCCATATCAGTGATAATATGGTCATTGACCAGAGAACCATTGATGAAGTTCTGCCGGAATTTCTGGAGTTTGTCGGGGATGCTGTACTGGTTGCACATAATGCAGAATTTGATACCAGCTTTATAAAGAATAAGGCGTCAAAGATGGGAAGAATGGTGGAAAATACCATTGTGGATACGGTATCACTGTCAAGAACCCTTCTTCCAAACCTGAACAAATATACACTGGATGCGGTTGCCAAGGCATTAAATGTCACACTGGAAAGCCATCACCGCGCAGTAGATGATGCAGGCTGTACGGCAGAAATTTTTCAGAAGCTTCTGCTTATGCTGAGGGACAGGGATATTGAAAAGCTGGAAGATGTGAACAAAATCAATGAAATGAATGCAGAAATGATCAAAAAGCTTCCGACTTATCATGCAATCATTATTGCGAAAAATGATGTGGGAAGAGTGAATCTGTATCGGCTGATTTCCAATTCCCACCTGGTTTATTATAACAGAAGACCGCGTATACCAAAGAGTGACTTTTTAAAGCACAGGGAGGGACTGATTATTGGCTCTGCCTGTGAGGCGGGAGAATTATATCAGGCGGTTTTAAACGGACATTCCGAGGCAGATATTGCACGGCTTGTAAATTTTTATGATTATCTGGAAATTCAGCCCATTGGAAATAACATGTTCATGATAGAAAGTGATAAGCATCCGGTTAATTCTGTGGAAGATTTACAGGAGATTAATAAGAAAATCATAAAATTGGGAGAAAAATTCAATAAACCGGTTGTTGCCACCTGTGACGTACATTTCAAAAATCCAGAGGATGAAATATATCGCAGAATTATCATGGCATCCAAGTGGTTTGATGATGCGGATAACCAGGCTCCGTTATTTCTTCGAACAACGGAGGAAATGCTGGAAGAATTTATGTATCTTGGAAGCGAGAAAGCAGAAGAGGTGGTTATCACCAATACAAATCTCATTGCCGACATGTGTGAGAAAATAGACCCGGTAAGCTGGGACAAGTGTCCTCCTGTGATTGAAAACTCGGATAATGACCTGAGGGATATCTGTTATAAAAAAGCAAAGGAAATGTATGGGGAAAACCTTCCGGAAATTGTTGTAAAGCGTCTGGACCGTGAACTGAATTCCATTATCTCAAACGGATATTCGGTTATGTATATCATAGCCCAGAAACTGGTATGGAAATCCAATGAGGACGGCTATCTGGTTGGCTCGAGAGGGTCAGTAGGCTCATCCTTTGCGGCTACCATGGCAGGAATTACGGAGGTTAATCCATTAAGTCCGCATTATTTGTGCCCGAAGTGCCACTATTCGGATTTTGATTCCGAAGAGGTAAAGGCATTTTCCGGCGGTGCCGGATGTGACATGCCGGATAAGGACTGTCCGGTTTGTGGAACCAAGCTAAAAAAGGAAGGATTTGACATTCCGTTTGAAACCTTCCT